>CANQQR010000009.1 GCA_947626035.1 uncultured Bacilli bacterium
TAATTTTCTTTATATAAAGTCAAATTTATTTGATGAAAATTTATTATTTTAAGTTAAATTAAATTTTTAATGTATAAATATATAAGAATTGTTTTTCTTATATATTTCTGTTTAGTTTTTCAAATTTTCTAAATGCTTCATTATCGCTTAAATCTGTTTTTGATAATTCGTTAAATATTTCTTTTTGTGTTTTTGTTAATTTGTTAGGTATTATAAGTTTTAATACTATGTATAAGTCCCCTGGTCTACCTGAATGGACATTTGCAATACCTTTTCCTTTTACTCTTAGCATTTCTTCTGGTTGACTAGATGCTGGTATTTTTATTTCTATTTGTCCATAAAGTGTGTTTATTGTTTTTGTTGTTCCTAATACTAAGTCAGTTATTGTTACTGGCAAATCCATGTATAGGTCACTTTCATCTCTTTTGTAAAGTGGGTGTTCTTTTACTTCAAATTCTATGTATAAGTCTCCGTTAGGACCACCGCCTATTCCAGCCTCGCCTTTTCCGGACATTCTTATTTGTTCGCCTGTGTTTATTCCTTTTGGTATATCTACTGTAAATGTTTTTCTTTGTTTTATTTTACCTTTTCCACGACATTCAGAGCATGTTGTTTTGAATGTGTAACCACTTCCGTTACATTCTCTACATGTAGTTTTTGTCATTATTGTACCAAGTATTGTTCTTGTTTGTTCTTGGACTACACCAGAGCCTCCACATGTACTACAGGTCTTTTTATCGAATCCTCCCTCGCCGTTACAGTTAGGACAGTTGTCTACTACATCTATTGTTACGTCTTTTTTTGCACCGTAGGCTGAGTCGTTAAAATCTATTTTAAGGTTATAGACTAAGTCGTTACCTCTTCTACTTCTTTGAGATGAGTTTCTTCTTCCAAAGCCTCCCATGTTACCAAAACCAAATGAAGAAAAGTCGTTGCCGCCAAATAGGTCATCAAAAATGCTAGAAAAGTCAAATCCACTAAAGTCATAGCCACCAGAAGAACCTCCATTAAAGCCACCTGCATTGTTGTTAAATGCATTATGTCCATACTTATCATATTTTGCACGTTCAGTTTCATTACTTAGTACTGCATATGCTTCTTGTGCTTCTTTGAATTTTTCTGGTCCATCTGGGTCTTTACATACGTCTGGATGGTATTTTTTTGCTAGTTTTCTAAATGCACTTTTGATTTCATCTTGGCTTGCAGTTTTACTTACGCCTAATACTTCATAGTAATCTCTTTTATTCACAATATACCTCCCTAGTAAAATTAAGGGGCTAAATTTATGCCCCTTTTACTTTTTATTTTTCTTCGAATTCTGCTTCTTTTACGTTGTCTTTATTTTCTGTATTTTCTTTGTTTTCTTCATTGTTTTGATTAGCTTTTGCTGCTTCTTCATATACTCTTGCACTTAGTGCCATTGCTTTTTCACTTAGTTTTTCTTTAGCAGATTTTATTTTATCTAAGTCGCTACCTTCTAGAGCTGTTTTAGCATCATTTATTAGATTTTCTATTTCTTTCTTTTCATCTTCTGTTACTTTTTCGCCTAAGTCTTTTATTGCTTTTTCACTTGTAAAGATTAGTTGTTCTGTTTCGTTTTTAAGTTCTGCTTCTTCTTTACGTTTTAAGTCTGCTTCTTTGTTTGCTTCTGCTTCTTTCATCATTTTGTCTATTTCATCGTCTGTTAGGTTAGTTGAAGATGTGATTGTTATTTTTTGTTCTTTGTTTGTTCCTAAGTCTTTTGCTTTTACGTTTACTATACCGTTTGCATCTATATCAAATGATACTTCGATTTGTGGTACGCCACGTGGTGCTGGTGGTATGTCTGATAATTGGAATCTTCCTAATGTTTTGTTGTCAGCAGCCATTGGTCTTTCTCCTTGTAAGATGTGGATGTCTACTGCTGGTTGGTTGTCTGCTGCAGTACTAAATACTTGACTCTTTGTTGTTGGTATTGTTGTGTTTCTTGGTATTAGTACAGTCATTACGTTTCCAAGTGTTTCTATACCTAGTGATAATGGTGTTACGTCAAGTAATACTAGGTCTTCTACTTCGCCTGTTAGTACACCACCTTGAATTGCAGCACCCATTGCTACTACTTCGTCTGGGTTTACTTCTTTACTTGGTTCTTTTCCAAGTTCTTCTTTTACTAATTCTTGTACCATTGGAATTCTACTTGATCCACCTACAAGAATTACTTTGTCTATATCATTTTTAGTAAGTTTTGCATCTTTTAGAGCATTTCTTACTTCGTTTCTTGTGCTTTCTACTAGGTCACGGATTAAGTCTTCAAATTTTGCTCTTGTTAGAGTTATGTCTAAGTGAAGTGGTCCGTTTTCTCCTTGTGTTATAAATGGAAGATTTATGCTTGTAGATACTACACCACTTAATTCTTTTTTAGCTTTTTCAGCAGCATCTTTTAATCTTTGCATTGCAAGTTTGTCTTTTGATAAATCGATTCCATTGTCTTTTTTGAATTCACTTACTAGGTAATCCATTACTTTGTTATCAAAGTCGTCTCCGCCTAGGTGGTTGTTTCCTGCTGTTGATTTAACTTCAAATACACCATCGCCTAGTTCCAAAATTGATACGTCGAATGTTCCTCCACCTAAGTCGTATACTAGTATTGTTTGGCTTTTATCTTGTTTATCTAGTCCATATGCTAGTGCAGCAGCAGTTGGTTCGTTTATTATTCTTTCTACTTCAAGTCCTGCGATTTTACCTGCGTTTTTAGTTGCTTGACGTTGAGAGTCATTAAAGTATGCTGGTACTGTTATGACGGCACGTTTTACTTCACTTCCTAGGTAACTTTCAGCACTTGCTTTTAGGTTCATTAATATTTTTGCGCTTATTTCTTCTGGTGTGTATTTTTTACCTGCTACTTCTACTTTTTCGCTAGTTCCCATTTTTCTTTTTATTGAACTTATTACTTCTGGATTAGTTAAAGCTTCACGTTTTGCAACGTCTCCTACTCTTACTTCTCCGTCTGGTTTTATTGATACTACTGATGGAGTAGTTCTTCCTCCTTCAGCGTTTGGTATTACTTTTGCAACACCACCTTCTAGGACACTTACACAGCTATTTGTAGTTCCTAGGTCTATTCCTATTACTTTACTCATATTATCATTTCCTTTCTTTTATTTATTTACTTTTACCATTGCTGGTCTTATTAATTTATCTTTATACATATAACCTTTTTTTAGTACTTCTAGTACTACGTTTTCAGGTAAATTTTCGTTATGTTCTGTTAGAACAGCTTCAGCAAAATGTGGGTCAAATTCTTTTCCCTCGACATCTATTGGTTTTACTTCTAGGCTATCCATTATTCCTATTAGTCTAGTGTATACCATTTTGAAGCCTTTTAAGAAGTTACTTACTTCGTCAGATAAGTCGTTGTCGTCCATCATTATTGCTCTTTCAAAATCGTCTATTACGTCTAATAAAGATTTGATAAAGCTTTCTCCCTCGTATTTAAACATGTTGCTTATTTCATTTTGTGTTCTTGTTTGATAGTTTATGAATTCTGCTTGAAGACGAGTGTATTTGTCACTTTCTTTTGTAAGTTCTTCTTTTAATAAATCTATTTCAGATGGCTTTTTTTCTTCTTTTGTCTCTTTTTCTATGTTTGTTTTTTCTTTTTTTGTTTCTTTAATTTTAGACATTAATTGCCTCCTTTATTTTCAATTTTTCTTTTTATATATTCGAGTAAGTTTAATACTCTTTCGTAGTCCATTCTTTTAGGACCGATTATTGCTAGAGTTCCCTCACGTTTACCAGTGTTGTATTTGGTTTTTATGACTGTGACGTTGTCATCTAGATCTGTTTCGCTACCAATATATACTTTAACCTCGTCGTCAGTTTCTTCAATTTTACTTACCAAATCTTTGCTTTCAAATTTACTTATGATGTTTTTTACATCATCAACTCTTGAGAATTCTGGTTGTTTTAATATATTAGTTTTTCCTGTCCATCTTACGTCTTCTTTTTCGTTTTGAAAATTACTTAGTGCCTCATAAAACGCGTTATAGAGAACTTCATAATTTTTTACGTAGTTACCTATTATAGGTTTTATTTTAAATTCAAGACGTGAGGCTACTTCATCTAGTGGCGTTCCTACTAACATTTTGTTTAGTAGTTCACATGTTTTTTCTACTTCTTTTAAGTCAATATTATTAGGTATGTTTATTTCTTTGTTTTCTACGTGACCTTTATCAGTTACTACTATTGCAACTGCGTTTTCTTTTGATATAGGTATTACTTCTACTTTTTGAAGTAAGTTTTCACTTGATGCTTTACCTAGTATTACTGATGTGTAGTTTGTGATATCGCTTATTATTTCTAGACTTTTTTCTATTGCACTGTTTAAGTCAAGTTCTTTGTTTGAGAAGATTGTTTGTAGTTTTAGCATGTCTTCTCCACTTATCTTTTTAGGTTCCATTAGATTGTCTACATAATAGCGGTACCCTTCTTCTGAAGGAATTCTGCCTGAAGATATATGTTGTTTTTCTAAGTAACCCATTTGTTCTAATAAAAGCATGTCATTTCTTATGGTTGCACTAGAGCATTTGAATTTTTTACATAGACTTTGGCTTCCTATTGGATGTGCATTTTTTATATATTCTTCTACTACTACTTTTAGAATATTTTTTTGTCTTTCGCCTAGCACAATATATACCTCCTTTTTAGCACTCTAATTTTGAAGTGCTAAATACATTATAATATTATGTTTTAGCATTGTCAATATATGACTGCTAATTTTTTTCATGTTAAAACCTAGTTGTTATAACTAGATCCTAGGAATGATACTAGATTTTTTAAGTTTTGTTTTTAATCTATTGTTTCTTGTGTTTGTTCTAGTCCTATTTTGTCTGTTTCTTCTATTTTTAAAACGGTTGTGTTATTAAATATACTGCTAATACTTTCTGTGTTTATTTTGTCTTTTGTTTCTATATCGTATATAAATGTGAATTCATAATTTTTGTTTTCAGTTATGTTTTCATTTAATGTTTTACGTACTTTTATAGTGTATACTTCGTCGCTTTGGAATGCTCTTAGTGTTAGATAGTAATACGCACCATCTATGCTTGGCTCAAGATTTAGTACTTGGTATGTTCTTATAAATTTTTTAGTTTTGTTATCTTTACAAAATGATGAAGTGTATTTTAAGTCAGTATTTCCTATGTAGTAGTTACCATTAGTACATTTTAATATATTTATGTCTTTATCTTGATATGTTTTATTGTTAGTTAGTTCATATAATACTGTTTTGTCTTCATATTCTTTTTTTAATGTAAAGTCTCTTTCTATTAATTCTTCTAGGCTATTAAATACGTTTTCATAATTTCTTAATTCTTGTTTTCCTAGGTATATGTTTTGTACATCATTTACAGTATAAATTGCATTTTCTTCGTTTAGGTAGTATAGTTCTATGTTTTCTATTGTTTTTTCTTTTAAGCATTTATTTCTAGTTTCTTTTAGTTTAAATCCTATAACACCACCTATTAAAGCAGATAATAATATTATAATTATATATTTTAAATATTTCATAGTACCTCTTTATTCTTTTTATTTTAGTTTTTTAGTGTATGCTTCTTTTTTTATTATTTCAAGTAGTTCGTCTTTTGTTAAGTCATATTCGTTTTTTATGTATGTTACGTTTCCATCAAAGTTAGTTAAGTCACAGTCTTTGTCAACTACGTCGCTTATGAATTGAAGTGAAGAGTCTGGACCTTTTACCACTAGTGTTCTTTCGTCGTCGCTTATTAGTGTTATTTGTTTATCTATTGGTAACTCTAATGTTCCATATTCATTTGTTAAGTAATTAGATAGTTCACTATAGTGTCTCATTCTAATTTCTTCAGTCATACCATTTAAGTCTATTATAAATATTCTTCCGTTTGGTAGTACTTTTATTTCTTTTATTGTTCCTTTTTTAAATTCTAATTCTAATTTTTTCATTTGTTCCTCCTAAAATTCACAGTTATTTGGTGTTCTTGGGTATGGAATTACGTCTCTTATGTTTTCTATTCCAGTTACGTATATTAGAAGTCGCTCGAATCCCATTCCAAATCCAGAATGAACGCATCCACCAAAGCGTCTTAAATCTAGATACCATTTTAAGTCAGTATCGTTCATGTTCAATTCTTTCATTCTGTTTATTAGTTTTTGATAGTCAGCTTCTCTTTCACTACCACCCATTAATTCTCCTGCACCAGGTACTTCTAAATCTACTGCTGCAACAGTTTTTCCATCTGGGTTTTGTTTCATGTAGAATGCTTTTATATCTTTAGGCCAATCAGTTATAAATACTGGACCATTAAAATATTCTGTTATGTATTTTTCATGTTCTTTTGCTAGGTCTTCTCCATATTCTGGAGGGAATTCCCATTTTACATCTGCTTTTTTTAGTATAGTTATTACGTCTTCATGTTTTATTCTTGTAAAGTTACTGTTTACTAGTTTTGTTAGTTTTTCTATTAGGCCAGGTTCTACAAATTTATTAAATAAATTCATTTCGTCTTCACAGTTATCTAGTATATATTTTACTACATATTTTAGCATGCTTTCCATTATGTCCATGTCGCCATTTATATCACAGAATGCAATTTCGGGTTCAATCATCCAAAATTCGTTAGCATGTGTTTTTGTGTTTGAGTTTTCTGCACGGAAAGTTGGTCCAAATGTATAGACTTTTTTATAAGCAAGTGCGAATGTTTCAGCTTCTAGTTGTCCTGATACTGTTAGGGATGCTTTTTTTCCGAAAAAGTCTTTTTCATAAGGAACGCTTTTTTCTTTTGTTAGTCTATCTAAGTCTAGTGTTGTTACTTGAAACATTTCTCCTGCCCCTTCGCAGTCAGAAGATGTTATTAGTGGAGCATGGAAGTAAACGTAGCCGTTTTCTTGGAAATATTTATGTATTGCGTATGCGGCTATACTTCTTACTCTAAAGACTGCGTTAAACAGATTAGTTCTTGGACGAAGATGAGCTACTTCTCTTAAAAATTCTCTTGTTGGGCGTCCTTTTGATTGTAGTGGGTAATCATCATCTACGTCTCCTAGCAATGTTATTTCTTTTACTTCAAGTTCATATTCTTGGTTTGCACCTACTGAATTTATTAGTACACCTTTTACGTTTATTGCACTACCGATTTTTAATTTTGTTAGTGCATCAAATGAGGCTAATTTATCACTATAGACTAGTTGCAAGTTTTTTGCACAAGTTCCATCATTAAAGTCTATAAAGCCATAGTCTTTACCTTTTCTATGGTTTTTAATCCATCCGTTTATTTCTATTTCTTTGTTTAATAATTCTTTATATTTTGTATGTATTTCTTTTAAGTCCATTATAATTTTTTCCTTTCTTCTAAATTATCATATATTATATCGCTAATTACTCTTTTTATGTAGCTATAATTTCTTTCTATGCCAAGTAATTTGTCTTCAAATGAAGCAGCTACTAATGCATTTCTTATATATTCAAAGTTTCCTATATTTCTAAATAAGCTGTTACTAAATGTGATGTCATGACTTTTTAAAAAGAATCTTAGGAAGCATAGTGTCGTTCTTGTGTTACCTTCTCTAAAGGGATGAGTTTTCCAAATTTCTGTTATCATTTTAGATATAAAGTCTATTTGTTCTTCTGTTTTAAGTTTATCAAAGTCAATACTTCTTATTGTATTAAATATGTTTGCTAAACTAGCTTCTATGTCTTCTGGTTCAGCATATGCAACTGATAATCTTCCTAATATTCTTTCTTCTTTTTCTATATGTATATTTCTAAAGCGTCCTGCGAATGGGTAGACATCCCTAAATATGTATTGATGTAAGAAGCACAGATATTCTACACTTGGTATAAATTCTTTATTTTCACGTATAAGTTCATTTAGTCTTACTATAGCAAAGTCTGATTCTGCTTTTTGTAATTCTTTTTTACTTATTATACCTAAATTATTTTTGAGGCAGCAATTTTCATAGTCATAGTCTCTATCGATTATTTTTTTCTTCATTTTTATAATATTCCTTTAACTTTTTTATTATTTCTTGTGTGTTTATTTTATCATTTTCTTCTTCTATTATTAGATTTTTTAGATATTCTGATGGAGGCAAGCCATCTATTTTGTTTAAAGACTCTGCTAATTCCCATATTTCTTCTTTTGTTAATTCTTCCATAATTACCACCTTACTATTTATTAATGTTATACTTTACTTCCATGTTTTCATTATAGCATACACATATTCGCTTATGCAAGCGTTTTTGTTATTTTTTTTAATTCTTTTATTGAGAATTTTCCTGTTCTATAAAAAAAGCAAGTATTTATGCTGTTTTATAAACACTTACTTGTTTTTTATCTTTTCCTTTTCTTTCAAATTTTACTACGCCATCAATTAGTGCGAATAATGTATGGTCTTTTCCCATTCCACAATTTTGTCCTGGGTAAATTTTAGTTCCTCTTTGACGATAGATTATTGAACCACTTGTTACAAATTCTCCATCACTAGCTTTAGCGCCAAGTCTACGACCAGCAGAGTCTCTACCGTTTTTAGTTGATCCGACACCTTTGTGTGATGCGAATAATTGTAAATCTAAATTCATAAATTTCACGTTTATTCCTCCTTAATCTTAATGTTTTTTGGGTATAATTCTTCAGCACTTTTGAAAGTCATTATTAGATTTTCTAATAGTGTGTTTGTTATGTTATCTTTTTTTATGTTTTTTAGTAAAAATTCTTTTTCTTCTTTATATTCTATACTATTTTTGTCAAACATAAGACACGCGTTTACTGAAGTAATTAATGAACTACTTATTCCTGCACATACTATATCTTTCCCATATTCATCATATTTAGCATGTCCAGTTATTTTTAGTTCTGTTATTATATTGTTTTCTTTTTTAAAATTTACTTTAATCATAGATTACTTCACATCTATTTTCTTTATTACTATTTTAGTGTATGGTTGTCTATGACCTTGTTTATTTCTAAATTTCTTTTTAGGTTTGTATTTAAATACTACAACTTTCTTTTGTTTTCCATGTTTTAATACAGTAGCAGTTACTGTAGCACCTTTAACAGTTGGTGTTCCTACTTTTCCGTCTACGTATAAAACTTCATCAAATACAACGTCAGTGTTTACTTCATTATTTAGTTTTTCTACATAAAGTTCAGTTCCCTCAGAAACTAAATATTGTTTTCCACCTGTAACAAATATCGCTTTCATTTTTTACCTCCTTCAATTAGACTCGCCATTAAGGTAAAAGTTTTACTTTTTTAAAACCTATTTCTGTGCGGTTGTAGAGAAAGATTTCTACAAACAAACCGATTATACCATAAATATATGAGTTAAGTCAAATTATTAGCCAATTATTTTGTACTTATTTAGTCTTCATTTTTAAGTAACCAGTCTATTATATTTATTATTTTTATGCCATTAATATCGTTATTTATAGTTTTGTCCATTGTCAATATAATTTTTTCATAGTTATCATTTATACTTTCTAAACTTCTAACTTCTCTAGTTAATACATTTGTATCAACTAGTGTTTTTGTAACTTGATAATATTTTATTACATTAGGATTTTCGGCCACAAAATCAACTTCGTACTCATTAGATTTTCCTATGTTAACTTTGTAACCTCTTCTTATTAGCTCTATATAAACTATATTTTCAAGTATATGTCCCTCATCAATGTTTCTAAAGCCTGATATTATATTTCTAATACCAGTGTCACATATATAGTATTTCCCTAAAGTTTTTAATATTTCTTTACTTTTTATATCAGTTCTTTCAGCTTTATACATAATAAATGATTTTTCTAACATATTTAAGTAATTATCTATTGTTTGGTGGTTAGATTTAGTTATTTTATTACTATTTAAGTATGCGCTTATTTTTGTTGAAGATATGGGACTTCCAATATTATTTGTTAAAAATTTTATAATATTTTCTAATAATGCTACATCTTTTATGTTGTTCTTATCAATTATGTCTTTTTTTACTATTGTGTTATATATATCGTTTAAATAAGATAAAACTAATTCACTTTTATCTTTTATTTGTGTTATTGCAGGCAAGCCACCATATTTTAAATATTCATTAAATTTGGTTTCTATATCTTTTTCGTCATAATTATTAAATTTTAAAAATTCTTTAAAAGATAATGGGTACATTTTTATTTCTATGTATCTACCCGACAAAAAAGTTGACAGTTCAGAAGATAATAAATATGCATTTGAGCCAGTTATATAAATATCTATGTCAAAATCTACTTTAAAAGAGTTAATCGCTTTTTCCCAAGATTCTACGTTTTGTATTTCGTCTAGTAATAAATATATTTTTTCATTTCTTATTTTTTCTTTTATAAAATTATATAAATCTTTATAATTTTTTATTTCGTCATAATTAGCAGATTCAAAATTTATATGAATTATATTTTCTTTTTTTATTCCATTATTTAGAAGATAATCTTTAAACATCAATAATAATGTGGATTTTCCACTTCTTCTAACACCAGTTATTACTTTTATAAATTCAGTATCTTTTGCTTCTACTACTTTATTTAAATAGTTCTCTCTTATTATCATTATTTCTTCACCGTAATAATATTATCATATTATATCAATTTTGTAAAGTTTTGCTAGTACATTTGCAAAACTTTATTTTTTTTCAGAGTTTTGCAAACAGACTTTTATTTTTTTTAGACACTATCTTACATTTATGTGCAATATATATCTCATAACTTTTAAATGTTATAGTTAAGAAAAAAGAGCAAGAATTTTTATTATTCTTACTCAAATTATAATTTAATACGGTTTTATTTATTCATACCTTGTATAATTAAACTCATTTAATATATTGATATTTTTAGTAAAAGTCATTGTGTAATTACTACTTGTTTTGTTGTTTGATACAATACCGATTAAGGTTGCTCCACCCTCTTTTTCAACTGGTAGAAATACAGGGCCTCCACTATCTCCGGCTAAAGAATATATATCTGTTTGTACCATATCACTTAAAGTAACACTATCTATTTTTAGACTTGTGCTATTGCTTTGAATTGTTCCAGCTGTATAGCCAGTAGCTCCTCCTGCTTTTGCAACTGCTGTTCCCACTAAGAAAAGTGGACATATTTCTATAGTATTTAACTTTGTTATAGAACCAGATGCAAATGCTAAATCATTTGAAAGTGTATAAGAACCGTGCATTTCAACAAAGGCTGCATCTACTGAACCAGCAACTTTTAATTTGTATGCATAACCGCCAGTAGCATTTAAATTGCCACTATTTACAAAGCAATGACCTGCAGTAAAATAACCCATTATATTATTAACTGTTGCTCCAAATCCAAATGAACAATTATTTGACATTCCACTTGTTCCAATACTTTGACCTGGTTTTAGTGCTGATGTAAATTCTCTTTCTTCAGTTTGTACAATTTTAATTAAATCAGTATTAATTAAATTTTGTCTTATATTATTATTTTTTGTTTCTGATATACTCTTTTTTACTTCTAATACTACTTGATTATTATGTATATCAATGTAATTACCTATTACTTCTTCTACTTTTGGTAAAATATTATCTGTTATATAATCATTTGTTTTTTCTAATTCTTCATAATTGTTGTTAACATATTCAATTTTTATAGTTGGGTCAAGATTAATAAGTTCGTTATAAATTTTGTATTCTTCACTTGCTGTATCTGGTATATTCTTTTCTACAATTTGTAAAACTAAATTATAAGAATCGTCACTTATGTACATTCCACCATAATAACTTGGGTAAGTACTATTGTAATATGACTTCATTTTATTGTTTAGTTTTTCTCCAATTGATACTTCATATGTGTTTCTTTTTAAATATTCTTCATAATCAACACCATATGCGTCTATTAATGCACTTGTCATTTCGTCTTTTTCCTTAACAGTTGTATATAATGATTGACTTGTTAATCCATATACTTTTGTTGGAATAGATATGATTGCTACTATTCCTAAGAAAAGCATTTTTTTAAAATTCTTATTCATTTTATTTTCCTCTCTTTCCTTTAGAATTTTTTAATACTACTTATTAATTATTTGTTTTATCACCTTTCCTCTCCTATGAATAGGCCAGTTAATTCTAATTAGTTATTAAATGACCTTTAATATAATTAAGATAGTATTATATATTTATATTAGCGTTTTACTTATCGTATACTATCGCCCTTACATATTAATTTTTATATATTTTACATCATTTTCCTCTAAAAGTAAAGAGTTAATTAATAATATGCATATTTGCATATTTGACATGCTATAAAATTGGCGTTTAAATATTTTAATAAAATATAACTTTACACTTTTTTAAAAAAGTACGTACATTTTTAAAATATTAAAAAATCTCTCAATGCAGTATGAACGCTGTATTTGGGAGATTTTATCTTTTAATAATTATTGTATGTTAGATTTTTATACATTAATTTTAAAAGTGTGAGTTAATTTATAATTTGTATAATTTGTATTTTTTCGCTTTTTTTAATAGTCCTATGTTTTTAAATAAAAGTATTAGCGCTAGTATTATAGTAATTATTACTAAGATGTTTCTTAGTGTTATTATTATTTTATTTTCATTATTTAATTCTTCTTTTAAATTAGTATAATTTTTAGTTTCTATTATGTAATTTTTATTTTTTAATAGTGTTTTTATTTCTTGTTTGTTTTTGATATTTATTAATAGTTCTTTTGTTTCAATTTTGTTTGCATATTGTTTTATTAGTTTTTCATTTACATATATTTCTGGACTAGTAAAGTATTTGTCTTCGTCTAGGTTTGTTAATATAATACCTTTTATTGTTACTTCTTTGTTAGATAATTCTTTTATTTTGTCAGTTTTAAGTGTGGCTTTAGTGTTTAATATGTTATTTTCTTTTAGAAAGTCTATTATAAAGTCATTTAGTTTAGTGTTTTCTTTTATGTTGTTCCAGCTTTCTAATAGTTTACCTTTAGTTAGTATGTTTATGAAGTTTAAGTCAACTACTATTTCGTTATTTTGTAAGTCTATTGAAGTTTTGTATGTTAGTCCATCATATATGTCTATATTATTAAAGGTAGTTATGTACCCAAGTTTTACATTATAATCATTGTTTTGGTAGTTTAGTGTGTTTGTGTAAACTTTGTTGTCTAGGATGTTAAAGCCAAAGTTATTAAAGAAATTATTATTTATTACTACTTCATTTATTTTGTTTTTATAGTTGTTTTCAAATTCTTTATATAGATTATCATTAGTTTTTGTTTTTAATTCTTCGTATTTACTTAGGTCTTCGTCAATTATTCCTGTTATTATTATGAAGTTATTTCCATATTTAATTTGCTTTTGTGATGTGATTAGTTCTTCATATGAAGTGGGTTTGTATGTGTCTGAGTTGTTTAAGTTTTCGTTATTGTTAATTATTGTTCCATTTTCTATTATATAATCTGCTAGAATTTTATGTATTAGTACTTCATTAGGTTTTGTTGGTATGTTTCCTATTATGTTAATGTTTTTATATTCTTCGCTTGTTAGTTCTTTAAATTTTAGTGTTCTATCACTAAGTAAACTATAGTAAGCAGAGTTATTTTTGTCAGTGTTAACTGTAATTTTGTAGTTTGAGTCATTTAATTTGTATATTTCTTTATATTCAACACCTATTTCTTTTAGTTCACTATCAGTAAAAGCATCATTATTTTTCTTTTTTAGTGTTATTGAGTAGTCGTTATTTTTTATAAGTGTTTTAAATATTGAGTTTTGATTATTCAATTTTAAAAATTCCATAAAAATTATAGATATTAAACTAACTGATATTAATATTATTAAAATTTTATTTTTGTTCATAAATAGCACCTTCTTTTGATTTAATTTTAACATAGAATAAAATTAAAATAAATTATCTAATAACATTTTTTAGTTATTTGACAATTTATTTCTCCTTATATTATTTCTTTTAAATAAGTTTGTTTATTTTGTGTCACAACAATAACACAAAAATATTTGAAGTAACTTATAAAGCAAAAGAAAAAAAGCACCTAAGTGCTCTTATTCTTCTACAGTTATTTCATCAGGTATTTTAGTTTCTTCTGCATCTATAACTATTTCAGTTCTTTCTGTGTCTTCTTTTGTTTCTCCACTTTTAGAAGTTGATGGCACAGTTACTTCTGTTTCATTAGTAGTTGGAACTTCAGTTATAGGTTCACTTGTTGGAACAGAACTTAAACTTATATTTTTAGTAACTGTAGCTTTTATTGTTACTTTGATTTCTTTACCTGTGTCTTTATCAGTAAATCTTAGAACAAGGTCTCCACTTTCAAAGTACTCAGTTGTTAACCATACTATGAATGCAGTGTCAGAACCACCTAATTCTTTTGCTTTAGCGAAGTCTGCTTCTGTTAATTCATAGTTAGTTTTACCACTTGTTTGGTCTAATTTACCACAAGCAATACCTAAGTCTAGCATTAATGCAAACCAGTGTCCATCTTCACTAGTACTCTTTCCACTTTCCCAATTAGTCATGGCTTTTTCGTTTAAGCTTAGACCAATAGTATAGTTTTCAGTTTTGTAGTCTCTTGTTAATGGACTAGTGATTTCTACTGCTTTTTGGTTATCAGCAATAGCTTGTGCATGCTCGTCACCAGCAAATGTGTCAGTAGTTACTTCTGGAAGTTCTGCTTTAGTAAGACCATTAAATTTAACGCTTACTGTTACTTCTTTACCAGTTACTTTATCAGTGAATGTAATTGTGAAACCTTGTTCTGCATCGTTATCGCTTAACCAAATGATTAATTGCTCGCCATTATTTTCCCAACTTAGCAATGAATATGTCCTATCAACATCTTCTATTTTGTATATACTTTCGTCTGTTGTTATATCAGAAATTGGTATATTTAGGTCTACCATTAATCCAAACCATTTTGCTGTTTGACCATTTGCTTCCCAAGACTTCATAAGACTTGTTTCATTAACATTAACATTTACTACTGTTTTTGCTTCGTCTTCGTATGTTTTTTCTACGGTAAATGCACTTTGGTTAAATTCGATTTCAGCTTTATGTGGTTCAGTCTCTGGTTTTATAGCTTTAGGAACTGCAGCAGTAACACTATTTATTTGCATTTCTGCTGGGATGTATTTAACAGTTAATGTTATTTCACGTCCTTTATTTGTGTGGAATTTATATTCTTTTGTACTTTCCTTAGTGTCTCCTTTTAGCCATAGCATTAGTTCATTAGCACTTTCTGCACCAAATTTACCTAAATCTGTTCTGTCTTCGTCATTGATTACATAATCAGTATCAGATATTATTTCGCTTGCTGGTACACCTAGGTCAACTAGTAAACCATACCACTTAGCACTTTCGCCTGACTTATTTGTATAGTTTTCAAGTCTACTTGTTTCTCTTACTTCAATGTACTTGTTATCATCTTCGTCAGTTTCTATAGTTGTTTCAAATTTTCCTTGATTATTTTTAACTGCTTCTACATCAGTAGTAGTATCAGTAAAGTCATCAGGTATTTCTGCTGGCGTAGCGCTTTCAAGTACTAATGGTTTACCACTATAGTATGCATAAAATTCTAGATTACTTGTTATTCCATTTTCGTAGTAGAAGTCTATATATGTATCTTTTTCTGCTACTGCATTTTTATTATACCAATAGTAGAACTCATAATCTTCTGTACCATATTCTTCTTCGAAATCAGGAATTGCATTTTGATAATCATTTAATGTAGAATTTTCTATTACTTCAAATGTTGTAAGTAATTGACAAGTTGAATCTACGCATTCTCCATAGAATGAAACAGTGTATGTATATGGGTCTCTCCATCCAGCTACAAGATTTATGTTATTATATACAGGTGTATTAAAGTCATATATCTTACCATTTAAGTACCAACCTGTGAAGATTTTTCCGTCACGTGTTGGTGCACTAGGTGCGACTACTTTGTAACCCTCATAAACAGTTTTAGCGTTTACATTTGTTCCACCATTACTGTCAAAAGTTACAGTATATGTACTTAATTCTTCCCATACAGCTTCTAATGTTATATCCCCTGTTACTGGAGTGTTAAAGTCATAAGGCTTACCGTTAAGTCTCCATTCTACGAACTTGTAACCATATCTTGTTGGAGTCTCTGGCATTTCAAGAGTTTCCCCAGATATAATACTTATAGTTTTTATGTTACCATTTTTGTCGTCTAGTGTTACTGTGAAACTGTCGCTTTCAGATTCTCCTATACCACTCCATTTAGCTTCTAGAGTGATATCTTCTTTGATTTTAGTATTAAAATCAAATTCCTCATCGTCGTCTAAATCAAGATACCATCCTTCAAATGTATACCCTGTTTTAGTTGGATCTTCTGGTCTTTTAGCTCTTGAGCCCTCTTCTACAGTTTGGCTTTTTACACGAGTTCCACCATTACTATCAAAGTCAACTGTATATTCGTTTACAGTTTTACTACAACTACATGCAGTAAGTAAAAGAGCGGACACTAAAACTAATAAACCAGCTTTTAGTTTCCTCATACTCTCTCCTTTCTTTTTATGTCCTTATGCTAGATAAGAAAAAATACCATATTAATACAAAAAAGTTCAAAGGCTATAAAATTCTTTTTCGTAAAAATTCTGGTATCACCCCCATCATAACTTCAGGTACATCTAAATTAAATTTTAGCATTTTAATATTATAAGGTCAAATATATTTACATTATTTTACATATAAAATTTAAAATAGTCTTGCTCATATATTTTAAGTCCATTTTTTATTATATAGAAGTTTTTGTTTCTTTTTGTTTGTTTTATGTTTTTTATTGTGTTTTTCTTTTTAAATGTTATTTTTTTGAGTTTTCTTTCTAGTAGTAGTTTTGGTAAGCGGTATTTATGGATTAGTGTTTCTTCTATTATTTTTGTTATTAGGAAAAGAATTATTAATATTATTATTAGTTTGTAGTCAAATAGTAGTATTATAGGTACACATATTATGCTTATTATTATGGTTATTTTGTGGCTTAGGCAGTAAGGAAGTATTAAATCTAGTACGTTATTTAGTAGTCTTCCTCCATCTAGTGGTAGTATTGGAAGTAAGTTAAATTTTAGTAATAAATTGTTTATTAGTTTTATGTTTTCATATGTTAGTTGGTTTACTATTCCGTTTTTGTGTAAATAAGTTATTAGTGCGAAAAATAGGATTTGGAATATTGGACCCATTATTATTAAGAGAATTTCTTTTTTTATGCTTAGGTTTAGGCTTTCGTCTAGGATGGTTACCCCTCCAAACATGAATATTCTTATTTCTTTTACGTTTAGGTTTAGTAAGAGTCCAGTTAAGAAGTGGCCTAGTTCATGCACGAGTATTAGTAAGATGCTTAAAAAGACTATTTCAAAATAACCTGCTAATAGAGATAGTAATATTATTAGGTATGTAGTTATGTCTATTTTTATTTTATTTAATATATGTGTTATAGTCTAGCACTTCTTTCTCACTTTCAAATTTTAGGTATAGTGTTTTATTTGCTACACCTATTATTGTTCCTTTTTCTATGTAGTCATATATTTTTATGTCTTTTGCTTCTACATTACCATATGTTACGTTTATTCCATTACTTTGTTGTACGATTACAGTCATTCCATATTCTTCTTTGTTTCCTATAAAAACTACTAAGCCACTTTCTAGCATTTTTACGTTATAGTTTTCACTTACTGAAAGTTTTGCTCCACCGTTATAGTCTTCTACATTGTAGTACTCAAGGTTTTCGTTTTCCCAGACTGGTTTTGCAGTTTCTTTTTTAGTTATGTTTAGCAAGTATTTTTTATAAAGATTATTAACTTTAGAGAAGTTATAGTTTGTTTCAAATAGGTTTTTGTTTAATTCTTTTTTGAATTTTGGACTTATGTTATTTATTATTAGTATTAATAGTACTAAGGTAGTTGTTAGTAGTGTTCTTTTTATTATTGATTCTCTATATGATTTTTTGTTTTCTTTTGTTTCGTTTTTTATTCCTTTATCTTTTAAATAGTCTTCTAAAGTCATTTTAGTCACCTATGATATTTTATGTTTTTTAATTATTTTTATGTTTATTTTGGTTTGTAAATGTTTTATAATGGGTATATGAAAAAAGTTAGTGAAAGTTTAGTTATTGAGAAAAAAAGTAAATTTTATGGGTTTAGGTATGATATTGATAGTTTAGAAGAGGTTTCTTTTATTTTAGATAGTTTAAGAAAGGAACATAAAAAAGCAAAGCATATTTGTTATGCTTTTAGGTTTCAAAATGTGGAAAGGAAGTATGAAGATAAGGAGCCTAGTAATAGCGCTGGGTTACCTATTTTGGAGGTAATTAACCATAATAATTTAGATAATACTCTTATTGTTGTTGTTAGGTATTTTGGTGGTACTTTGTTAGGGCGAGGGTTACTTACTAGGACTTATAGTAAGGCTGCAAGGTTACTTGTTAATTAAAGTTTTTAAGAAAATTGTGTACTTTTTAGGAAAAAAGTATATAATATATTAAGAAAAGCACTGATTATTAAGGGATTTAGTAATCGTTAACAATGTGCTTTTCTTTTTAGTTTGTAAATAACTTACTTAATACTTTTATAAATCCACCTAGTCCTTTTGTGACTAGTTTTTCTGTATATTCTCCTGTTTTTAGGCCTAGCTTACTTACGTTGTTACTGTAGTCTTTGTATTTTGTTTCTAGGTAGTCACTTGCAGTTATGTCTTTTCCTTCTTTTACATCGTTTTCAAATTTTTTCATTGATTTTTCTGTTAGTATCATTTTGTTATATTCTCTATAGTCATAGTAGCCTCCTTTAAAAAGCGCGTATATTCCTATGTATATTACAAATAGTATTATTACTACTACTTGTACTGGATTTTTCTTTTTCTTTTTCATTCTTCACCCCTGATTAGTTCTTCTAAGCATATTGCTAGAGCTTCCATGGTGTTATTTACTTCTTCTATTTTGTTATATTCACCGCCTACTTCTATTAGTACGGTTTTTCCGTCTAAATCTGGGTTATATATTCCGTATATGGGTTCTTCGTCACTTCTTAATATTCCACGGCTTAGGCCACTGTAGTTTTTTTCTATTATTTCGTTTAGTTTTTCAGCAAATCCTACGTTGTTTTCAGCTTTTGTGTGACCCATTCCAGTTACTAAGAGTACTCTAGCGTAGGGTTTTTCGTTTATTTCTTTGTATGTTACGTCTAAAGGAGCTGCATCTCTATGGATGTCTATTAGGTATTTTATAGTTGGGTTTTGTTTTTGGGCTTCACGTGCGAAATATTCTGTTGCGTGGTATGAGTCGTTATAGTTCATTCCATTATTGTTTAGATATTCTTTTACGTTATTTGTTTCTACTATTGTGTTAATGCCTAGGTTGTTTAGGTTTTCTCTTAGTATGTAGGACGCGATTAGTACGTTTGGTTTTACAGAGTAGTCGTATACTGCTTCACTATTATATTCTTCTAGTTGGTGGGTGTTATATAAATATACTATTGGGCTTGTTACTTTAGTGGGTTCAGGGTCTATTACATATTCACTTTTGGATTCGTTATAGTCATAGTTATCTCTTTTTATGTTTGAAAATACGCTTAGGTTGTTTTTTTCTACTATTTTGTTTAGTCCGTTATATATTATGTATTTTGGACTTGTGACGTTTTCTTTTAGTAAGTTTTTTATGAATACGCTGCTGTTTGATATTTCTCCCATCATGCTTCCTAGTAGTAAGTTTTTTGTTGTGTCTTTGTCTTTTGTTAATAAAATTAATGTAGATAAAAAGGAAAGAGAAAAAAGTAATATGTATATTATTTTGTTAGTGTTTACTTGTTTTTTCTTTCCAATAAATCTTTTCTTCATATAATTCACCTCTTTCAAATAAATTATATATTAAAGATTATGAATTATTTGTCGAATTAAAACATTCTATTTAAAGCTATACTTATTATGCTACTTAAATCGTCTACGTAGTGGTCTATGTTTATTTTGCTTATTAGTAAGTCTGGGTTTTCTTTTTTTACTTCTTTCATGTTTATTATGGTAGGTATGCCTATACATATTACGTCTTTTTTTAATGTTTTTTTAGATATTTCTTTACTTACTTCGTTTAGTGCGCTGCCTGGGTACAAGCCACCAGTAGATATTTGTATAGTTGTGCCTATTCTTTCTATGTGTGTTGCTTTTAGTGAGTCTATTATTACTACTAAATCTACTTCTAGCATGTCACTTATTGCTTTTATGAATTTTACACTGTTTATGTTGGTTAAGCCTTCTACATCTTTATATATTTTATATAGTTTGTTTCCGGCTACTAGTTTTTCTATTACTAAGTAACCAAATTTGTCTGTTGTTATTTCTTTGTTTCCAAGGCCACAAAAGAGTATTTTTTTGTTTTTATCTATTTTTAGTGTTTCTGTTAGTTCTTTTATTTTATTTGATATTATTTCTATTAGGTCTTCAACACATGAAGATATGTCACTTTTTTCCCATAGTATTGTTATGTATTTACCTTTGTTTCTGTTTATCATTTTGCTTTTTGAGTGGTCTATGTTTATTTCGTTTATTTTGAATATGCTTTTTGTTTCTTCTTTTGCTGTTAATTTGCTACTATTTATAAGGGGTTCACTTTCTTCTATTAATATATTATCTTTGAACATGTATTAATCACCTATTAATTAAAATGGCTAAACTCTTGCTTTTTATACTCTTTTTTGGTAAAATCTACTTGTATTTAAAAGGGAGGTGCAAGAGATGGCTAATATTAAAAGTGCTAAAAAGAGAATTATAACAAGTAGGAAGAGTGCTTTACTTAATAATGATGTTAAGTCAAGTATGAAAACTAGTATTAAGAAATTTTTAAAGGCTGTTAATGATGGAGACAAAGATCAAGCATTGGTTAAGTTAAATATTGCAGTTAAGAATATTGATAAGGCTCAGGCTAAAGGTGTAATTAAGAAGAACACTGCTAGTAGGTATAAGTCTAATATTAGTAAAAAATTTAATCTTTTAAGTAGCAAGTAATTGCTATTTTTTTCTTTTTATATTATTATTGTTTTATGAAGATAAAAAGTTTTATATTTACAATTTTAATGATGGGGATTGTTTTAATAGTTTATTTAAATATTGATAGTATTAGTAAAACTATTAAAAGTTTTTTGGTTAGTGATAATTATGTTTCTGTTTTAGATAGTAATTCTTATAAGAGAACTTATAGTTATACTAGGTTTTATAATAGTACAGAGTTTAGTCCTATTAATTATTATGATATAGAGAATGTTTATTATAATATTTTAAATAATGGACATGATGATTATACTTTTTATTGTGATAAAGAGTACTCTAATTGTTTAAATGATATTAAGGAGATAGCGCTTAATGATAATTTACTTAGTAAGATTAATAATTATGTTCATCCTTTTAATAGTTTTAATAATATTGATACTGTTATTTCTAAGGATGGTAAGGTTAGAGTTAAGGTTACACATAAGTATGATGAAGAGAAGATTGAGGTTATTAATAATAAGGTTAATCAGATTATTAGTAGTTTAGGGTTAGATAATTTGAGTGTTAAAGAGAAAATTGGAAAGGTTCATGATTATATTATTAATAATACTGTTTATGATAATGAACAGATTAGTGGTACTTCTGAGTTTGATAGTACTAGTGCTTATGGGGTTTTGATAGAGGGCGCTGGTGTTTGTTCTGGGTATAGTGATGCGATGGCGATTTTTTTAGATAGGTTTGATGTTCCTAATTTAAAGATTAGTAGTGAAAATCATATTTGGAATTTGGTTTATTTAGATGGTAAGTGGTTACATCTTGATTTGACTTGGGATGATACTGAGAATACTTTATATAGTGATAATTATTTTTTGATTACAAAAGAAAAACTCTTTGATTTAGATAACAAAGAGCATATGTTTGATACATCATTTTATTTAGAAGCCAATTAGTGCTTCTACTTTTTTTATGGTGTTGTTAAAGTTTTCAAAGTCTACTTCTACCCAGTTTACGTTTTTAAATTGATGTGTCATAAATGTGATTTGTCTTTTTGCATAGTTTCTTGTTCTTCTTTTTGCTTCATTTATTGCTATGTTTATTGGTATTTTGTGATTTATGAAGTTTAGGAATTCTCTATAGCCTATTAGTGTCATTAGTTTTGGAGCATCCATGTTGTTTAGGCTTCTACATTCTTCTAGTAAGCCATCACATAGCATTTCGTCTACTCTTACGTTTAAGCGTTTGTAAAGAGTTTCTTTGTCTTTAGTTAGGCCTATTAGTGTGAAGTCGTATAGTGGTGTGTCTTTTTCTTCTTTGTTTTTTATTATTTCTCCTGTTTCTTCGTAATGACTTAAAAATCTTTCTAGTCTTTTTCGGTTATTTACGTGAATGTTATTTTCTTTATAGATGCTGTCTACTTTGCTTTTTAGTTCTTCGTTTGTTAACTTTTCATATGTTTTTTTGTTTTCTTCTTCTTTAAATTTATAGTCATATAAAAGTGCTTTTAGGTATAGACCAGAGCCACCTACGATTATTACGTTTTTGTTTTCTTTTATTAGTCTGTTTAGTATAATTCTACCTTGTTCTTGGTAGTCTTTTACTGTGAAATTTTCTTTTATGCTAACTAGGTTTAGCATGTGATGTGGTATGTTTTCCATTTGGTCTTCTGTTATTTTTGCAGTTCCTATTACAGGTTCAATGTATACTTGTGTTGCGTCTGCGTTTATTATTTCTGCATGCATTTTTTTTGCAAGTTCGATACTTAATTTTGTTTTGCCTACTCCAGTAGGTCCTAATATTACTATTATTTTCATTTAGTTCACCCTTTTAAACATTTTTTCTAAATCATGTAATGTATATTTTATTATTGTTGGTCTTCCATGAGGACAAGTGTATGGGTACTCACAGCTAAATAATCTTTTTATTAATATTTCTTGTTCTAGCGTACCTATTGATGTGTTTGCTTTTACACTCATTTTGCATGATAGGTTTATCGCTAGTTGTTCGTTAAATTTTACTCTGTCAAATTTAGCGTCCATGTTTGTTATTAAATCAAATATTTTGTTTATTGTTTCTGTTTCGTAACCTTCTCTAACCCAGGTTGGATGGGCTAGTACTCTTATTGTGTTTACACCAAATTCTTCAAATGTTATGCCTAAGTCTTCTATTAGGCTTTTATTTTCTAGTACTTTCATATATTCGTTTTTTGTTAGTTCTATGTTTATTGGAAATAGAAGACTTGTTGTGTATATTTTTTCTTCTTTTAGTGCTTTCATGTATTTTTCATAGTTGATTCTTTCGTTTGCTGCGTGTATGTCTATTATGTATACGTTAGATGTGTCACTTGCAAATAGGTATGTTCCAAGTGCAAGGCCAACTCTATTTATTATATCACTATTTAAGTCACTATGGGGTTCTATATTATATTCTAGTGTGTCTTCGTTTAGTGAGAAGTTTAGTGTTTCTTCTTCTACGCTGTTATATGTGTTATAGTTTGTGTAGTTACTAGTTTCGTTGTTTGTAGGAAAGTTATAAGAAGACGAATTTTCTGTAATTTCTTTTATGTCTTCTTGTGCTTCGTAACCTTTATATGTGTTGTCTTTTTTGTTTAGTGCATCTCTTATAAGTGCGAATAGGAGGTCTTCTAGTGTGTCCATTTTGCTAAATTTTATGTCTTGTTTTGTTGGATGGATGTTTACGTCTACTAGTGTTGGGTCTACGTTTATGTTTATTACTGTAATTGGGTATTTGTTTTCTGCTAGGAATGTGTGGTATGCGTCTTTTATTATTCTGTTTACGTAGTTATTTTGGACTATTCTTCCGTTTACTAGTATAGTCATTCCTGTTTTTGTGCTTTTGTTTATGTTTATGTTACTTATATACCCGTCTATATCGTAGTCTAGGTTGCTTCCTTTTATTTTTACCATGTTTTTGCTTACTCCGTAGCCATATATTTCGTGTATTGTTTTTAGTAAGTCAGAAGAGCCTGTTGTTTTTAGTATTTCTTTGTCTTCACTTTTTAGAGTGAAGCTTATGTAAGGATGGCTTAGGCTTAGTTTTTCTATTAGTGATACTATGCTGTTTAGTTCTGTGTAAAAACTTTTTAGGAATTTTAGTCTAGCTGGTGTGTTATAGAATATGTCTTTTACTGTTACTATTGTTCCCTCGCTTATATTTGCTTCGGTGTTTTCTATTACTTTACCACCTTTTATTACTATTTTTGTGCTAGTGGTTTTGTTAGATGTTACTAGTTCTACTTCACTTACACTTGCAATTGAGGGAAGTGCTTCTCCCCTAAAGCCTAGAGTACTAATAAAGAATAAGTCGTTTTCGTTTTTTATTTTTGATGTTGCATGTGGTGTGAAACAAAGAAGGGCGTCAGATGCGTCCATTCCTATTCCGTTGTCTGTTACTTTTATTTCTTTTATTCCAGCGTTTATTAGTTCTATTTTTATTTTTGTGCTTTTAGCGTCTATGCTGTTTTCTACTAGTTCTTTTACTACACTTGCTACTTTTTCTACTACTTCTCCTGCAGCAATTTTGTTTGATAATGATTCGTCCATTACTTTAATTATGCCCATAAGTCACTCTCCTTATATCATTTTGTTTCGTTTTGTTATTATGTTTTCGTTTACTGTGTAGATAGTTATTTTACCTTGTTTTGGTGTTTTTATAAAGCCTACGTCTTCTATTACTATGTCAGTAGAGTCATCTATAGTTACTTCTATTTTAGGTAATGTTTTTAAGTTACTGTTTCTTTCTACTTTCATTTTTGTGTATTTTAAGTCATTGTTTAGGTAGAATATTAAGTCTACTTTTTCGTTAGTGTTGTTTTCTATTCTTAGTATGTTTGATACTTCTATCATGAAGCCTTGTTTTAGTGTGTATATTTTAGGTTTTATTTCTTTTTTTGGAAGTAAACTTTTATATTCTTTTATGTCTATATAGTTTACTATAGAATTTTTGTTTATGAAGCCAGGTGTGTCTATTATTTTTAAGTTACTATTTAGGTCTATGTTTATGTTTTCTGTAGTGGTATTTGGTACTATGCTTGTTGTTATGTTTGATATTTTACCTACACTTTTTAGGAAACTATTTATAAGTGAACTTTTTCCAGAGTTTGTGTAACCTATTACGTATATGTTTTTTACATTATCTTTTTTTAGCTTATTTATTAGTTCATTTATGTTGTACATTTTTTTGCTGCTTACTACAAATATGTTTTCTTTTATGTTATAGTTTTCTTTTATGTAGTTTATTAGTTTTTTGTCTTTTACACTTTTTGGAAGTAAGTCTTTTTTTGTTAGGACTAGGTAGATTTTGGTTTTTATGGAATTTATAAGTGCTAGATGATTTTTTGTTAAGGTAAGTGAGTCTACTAGGTATATACAAGGGTATTTTGTTTTGTTTATTTCTTTTATTAGTAAGTTTACGTCTTGTTGTTTATCTATAATGGTAGCTTCTCCGTAGTGAGTTATTTTAAAGCATCTTTCACAGTATAGAGATTTTTCTAGTACTTTTTCATTTATGTAACCTGGAGCTTTTTTGTCAGTTGTTTGTAGTGGGGAGCCACAACCTATGCATGTTTTAGTCATAATATTTTCCTTTTTTGAATAGATCTCTTTTATCTAAAATTTTTATTATTATTTTTTCTATTATACGATTAAATAGTGTTACAAATCTGTCTTTTTTACATAGTCTATTTACTAGTATACTAGTCATTCCTTGTGAGTTTGCACCTAATATGTCTGTTAGGAATTGGTCTCCTATACAGGCTACTTCTTCTGGTTTAGCTCGGTAGATTGACAATATTTTTTGGTAGTTTTTTTTGAATGGTTTTCTTGCACTTGCGCATGAGTCCATTTCTAGTTCGTCTCTAAATGGTTGGACACGTTTTTTACTGCTATTGGACATTAGTACTGGTCTTAGTCCTAGTTCTTTTATTTTAAACATTAGTTCTTTTGCTTCTTTACTCGGTTTATCAAATTCTATTCCTGCGATTGTGTTATCTAAATCAAATACGACTATTCTTACCCCTTGTTTTGCTAGTTTTTCATAGTCTATTCTGTATATGCTTTGATAGTACATGTCAGGTACAAATTTATCTATCATATAATACTCCTTTTTAATATTCACTATATTCAAATTCATGGTTTAAAATGCGGACGGTGTCACCAGATACAGCACCTAGTTTTTTTAGTTCGTCGTCTACACCAAGGTTTTTTAGTTTTCTTGCAAATCTAAGGGAAGCTTCGTCACTGTTGAATCTTGTTTTTTTAAGTAGTGTTTCTAGTTTTTCGCCTGTTATAATCCATGTGTGGTCGTTTTCTTTTTTTATAGTGTATGGTTTTTCTTCTTTGAATTCGTATAGTACGTAGCTTTCAAATTCGTTTTGGTCGTTTATAGGACTTCTGTCTATTTCGTTTAGTAGTTTAGATAGTTCTCTTGTTAGTTCTTTTAGTCCTGTTTTTGTTATGCTACTTGTTTCTATTATTATTTCGTTTTTGTATTTTTCTTTGAATTTTTTTAGGTTTTCATTTGATTCTTTATAGTCCATTTTGCTTGCGATTATTATGCTTTTTTTGTTATATAGTTTTTCATTGTATGCTAGTACTTCGCTTTTTAGTGTTTCGTAGTCGTCTATTGGGTTTCTTCCGTATATTCCACTCATGTCAATTACGTATGCTAGTATTTTTGTACGCATGGCGTGTTTTAGGAATTTGTCTCCTAAGCCAATACCGGTGCTTGCACCTTTTATGATACCAGGTAAGTCTGCTACTACGAATGAAGAAGAGTCTACTTTTACTACACCTAAATTAGGGGTTAGTGTTGTAAATGGGTAGTCAGCGATTTTTGGTTTTACTTCTGATATTACACTTATTAGGCTGCTTTTTCCAGCACTTGGGAAACCTATTAGGCCTACGTCGGCTAGTAGTTTTAGTTCGCATTTTACTGTTTTTTCTTCTCCAGGTAAGCCATATTCACTTGTTGTTGGGGCTTTGGTTTTGTTTGATTTAAATGATGCGTTTCCTCTTCCGCCTTTTCCACCACGAGCGACTATATATTCTTCTCCATCTTTTGTTATGTCACATATTATTAGGTTGGTTTCTGTGTCTATTAGGGTTGTACCAACAGGAACTTTTATGATTGTGTCTATTCCACTTGCACCTGTTTTTAGGGCACCACTTCCGTTTTTTCCTTTTTCTCCTTTTATTATTTTGTTGTATCTTAAGTCAATTAGTGTTTTTAAGCCACCGTCGCCTTTAAATATGATGTTACCGCCCATTCCACCGTTTCCACCGTCAGGGCCTCCCATTTCTACAAATTTTTCATGACGAAAACTAGAGGAGCCATCTCCTCCACGTCCCGCGATTAGTTTTATTGTTACTTCATCTATAAACATAAATTTTTTTCACCTAACTTAATTTTATCATAGTATGTGGAAAATGGGAATAAATTTCCTAAAGGTTATTCTTTATAGAAAAAAAGACTTATTAATCTTTTTTATAAGTTTTAATTAGTCTTTCTTTGTTTTCTTCGTTTAATATGCTTAAAATGTTTATTTCTTCTTTTAGTATTTTTAGGTTTAAGTTTTTGTTTTTCTTTCTATTTTTTATTATGATTTCTTCTAGGCGACTTATTAACCTTTTTATTATGCGTTTGTCTTTTGGGAAAAGCATTTTTACTTTTATTTTGTGTGTTTCCTTGTCAAAGTATGTGTATAGTGTTTCTTGTTCTTTACTTTCTAAAGAGACAATAGCTTTTGTTAGTTCTTCTATGGTTATTTTAAATGATATTTGGTTTTCTATTGTTATTTTTCTTGTTTCTTCCATGTTTTTTAGTCTTTTTTCAATGTATGGCTTTATTATACTGAATATGTATTTTGAGTCTTCTCTTTTAAAGTCGCCAGTGTTTGTTTCTTTTTTTAGGTCAGGACCGTATTTTCTTTTTAGTATTTCATAGTGTTCTTTTGTTATTATGCTTTTGATTCTTGTTTCAAATTCTTCTTCTGTTTCATCTATGTATTTGTATTTTATAAATAGTTGGAAGAATGGTTTTAGGTGTTTTACTTTTGTTTTACTTAGTATTTGTGACATTCCTCTTTTACTTACTATTTTGTCTTTTTTAGAAGATTCTATTAAGACTTTTTTTGTTAGGTTATTTCCAAAATAAGAGTACAATCTTGTTTGTTCGTTTATTGGTAAAGATTTTACTACTATTTGTAGTTCTTCTAGTGGTGTGTTAAATATATCTGTTATTCCTATGATTATGTAACCGTTTTGTAGTTTGTTTAGTACATCTATTATGTAAGGTATTATTCTTTTGTTTATTTCAAGGTTTTCTCCTACTGTTATTATACATTCGTATTTTACGTTTTTTAAGTCTAGGCCAAATTTTTTTATTAGTAATTTGTAGTCATGAGTTCCTAGAAGTGCGAGTACTTGGTTTACTACACTTTCACTTGCTTTAAAGAAGTTATAGAAGTTTAGTCCATTTAGTATTTCTAGTTCTGTTCTTCTTTTACTTATTATTAGCCAGAGTTTGTCTATTATTTCTTTGTTTCTCATTTTTGTGATTTTGTCTATATTTTCTAGTGGGTCATTATTTATGAATGAGTATTCTTTTAAGAAGTTTATTTTTTCAATTTCAGTTATTTTTTCTAAGGCATATTCTATTTCTTCTTTTTTTGTACCTAGGAATATTTCGTATATGTTTTGTTTGTAGAGAGAGAAAGATATTATTTTTTTTAGTTTATTTAGTAAGTAAATAGATTTACTACTTGTTGTGCTTTTTTTGCTTGTTTTTTCCCAGATTGATAAAAAGATGGCTTGTTCGTTTTTAGTTAGTAAATTAATGTATTTGGTTATTTTTTCGTCTTCTGTTTCTTTTAGTATTTCATAGAGTTCAGTTTTGAACATTTTATTTTCCCCCTTAATTGGACGGTTATAATTGTAGCAATTTTTAGTACATTTGTCAAATGAGGTTATTTTTTTTGTTTTGTTAAATATAATTAAAGTATGATAGAAAAGATAATTAGATTTTTTAAAAAGTTTGCATTTTTTACTACTAGTTATAGTATTAATGTGTTTCCGCCTCCACTTAGTAAGGAAGAGGAAGATAAGTATATTTTTCTTTCTTGTAATGGAGATAAGGAAGCAAGAAGTATTTTGATTGAGCATAATTTGAGGCTCGTTGCGCATATTGTTAAGAAGTTTGAGAATTTTAATGAGAGTGCGGATGATTTGATAAGTATTGGGACTATTGGATTAATAAAGGGGGTTGATACTTATAATCCTAATAAGCCTGTTAAACTTATTACTTATGCAGCTAAGTGTATAGAAAACGAGATTCTTATGTATATTAGACAGAATAAGAAGAGTCAGTTAAATGTTAGTTTGAATGATTCTATTGGGTATGATAAGGATGGGAATGAGATTACTCTTGCTGATGTTATTAAGGATGATTATGTAGATTCTAGTGAGGTTGTTAATTTAAAAGATAATGTTACTCTTTTAAAAAAGTATATTGATGTTTTAAATAAGAGAGAGAAAGATATTATTATTAGAAGGTATGGGCTGCTTAATAAAAAGGAAGAGACTCAACGGGAGATTGCAAAGGAGCTTAATATTAGTAGAAGTTATGTTTCTAGGATTGAAAAAAGGGCTTTAGTGAAGTTAATGAGGGAATTTATTAAGCATAATAATGTATAAAATAAAGAACAAATTGTTAATGATTTGTTCTTTTGTTTTATTCAAAGAATTTGTTTAAAGGTACACCTAGTACTTCACTTATTTTGTATAGATTATATATGCTTATGCCTTGACTAACTTTTGTGCTTTCCATGCTTCCTATAAGTGATACACTCACACCTATTTTTTTAGCTAGGTCACTTTGTGTCATTGAGTGTTTATTAGCATTATATAAGATTCTATACTTCTTTATATTTTTACCGACTATATTATTTACTATTTTTTCATTTTTCATTTTAACCCTCATTTATTTTATAAAGTTAATGGGCCAGACTGAACTCACTACTTTTCAATTTTAAAGTCCGGCCCATTTATTATTTATTTAGTTTTCTTTTGCATCGCATGAACTATCTGAAGTGACTTCATATGGGTCACCAGCGGTACCGCTACCAGATAACTGAACACAAGATTTCAGAGAAATTACTGGACGCACGACGCGATTCGACGCGTTGTCGGACGAGTAGTGCAAGTAACCAGCGAAGCTAGAACCGCCCACAAAAAACACGGACGCGTTGTTACTTTTGAAGTGACACGGACTCATTGTCCACCACCAGTTCAATCCGGTTGAGCTTCCTCCGGAAGCGTTCCTATAGTAGTAAGCACTATCGTTGTTAGTTCCATAGAAGCCTCCTGCAAACACTACTTCGTCTGCGGTCATTAAACCTATTGGCTTTGTTAGAGCACCGTTACCACCAGAAGCTTGACTTACACTAAACATATCTTTCTTTCTCTCTGCGTCAGGTGAGTCAAAATTTGCTTTTCCATCTCCACCTACGCCACATTTGAATGATGGATGATTTTTTGTATTATCTGCTTTATTTGTTACGAATTTTCTATAGCCATTATAATACATTGTTCCACTTGATGCCCATTCTGATGTTTTTTCTCCATATGTGCTTCTATCATTACAATATATTGCTGTTTTACTTATGTATTTATCATAACTTTGTAAGTTACTTGTATACCATTTTTCTAATTCTGTCATTATTGGACTTGGTGTTGCATTTCCTCTTATTGCAGATAATGTACTTCCTGTACTATATTTAAAACCTACATACGCTGTGTTATTATAGTTACTTGCATTGTATGCAAATCTTCCATTACTTCCAATACTACCACTATTCATTATATAAGCATCTGACCCTGCCGTACTAGTCCCCGCATATAAGAGCCTTATACTTTCGTCTTCGTTTAATCTTATTATTCTCCAGTATTTATTCGCAAAATGTACCCAGTTATCGGTAGCATTTCCTGCATAATAATATACTGTCTTTCCACCCTCAGTATAATTTCCATCTTCATAATATTTAGAAGAAGCTGATACTACTGTTCCAAAACTTCCATCTGCCCTCTTTCCTACATTCTTAAATATTTCATCAAATTTTGCTAAAGCCTTACTCTTAGCTAATACTGCATTAAATGTACAAGTTACATCACTTGATATTCCTGATACTGTTAATGTGGAATTATTACTGTTATAACTTGCTGTTGCTCCTAGACATGATGGATTAACACCATCAAATGTATAACCATCATTTGCTTTTACTCCTGTAAATGTTGTTGAACCATTTGTTAGTGTACTAGTATAATGCGTTGCTCCACCTATTCCATTTCCTACTGTTAATACTACTTTCGGTAATAATTTTCCTGTTAATGTACATGTATTATCTCTATTTATTTCTGTTACTTTTACTGTGTTATTACTTCCAAATGCTGCTTTTGCTCCATTATCGCATGTTATTTTTTGACTTTCAAATGTATAATTTGTTTTTGGTGTTACTCCTTCAAATGTTAATTCTCCTCCTGTTAATGCATTTGATACCTTTGTGTCACTTCCTGTTCCATTTCCTACTGTTAATTTTACTGTTGGTAGTTTTCCTATTTTAAATGTACATACTGTTTCTCCTGTTATTCCATTTACTGTTACTGTTGGCAAATTATATGTTGCTTTTGCATTTCCTGTACATGTTACTTCTTTAAATTGATAACCTGACTTTACTGTTACATTAAATGTTGTTGTTCCTATTCTTCCTATTACTTTATTGGTTGGTGTTCCTAGGTTTGCTCCATCTGTTGGTTCTGCAACTATTGATACTGAATAACCTCTTTTAAAGTCTACTGTACATGTTGATGGCCCTTGTTTTCCATTTGTTACTTCTATATTTTCATTCTTCCATGTTGCTTCTACCCCATTTGTACATTTCACACTACTAAATATATATTCATCTACTGATGGTAATGTTGGTTGTTCTATTCCTTCTATTGTGTATTTTACTAGTATTACTTTCCCTTTACTATATATTCTATATGGGTCTTCTTTTGTTCCACTTCCTGTTA
>CANQQR010000010.1 GCA_947626035.1 uncultured Bacilli bacterium
TTGTTTGTTTGTTTGTAACATTATATCAAACTCACTTACTTCGTCAAGTAACTTATTGTATCTTTTTTTCATTTTTTCTTTTCCTTTCTCTTATTCATTCCATTCTTCTATTACTTCATAATCAAGTATTTCGTGATTACTTTGTAGATATATTGGTGTATGATGTTGAAACCAGTTTTTACCATGTGAGAATATCGGTGTTCCTATTGGTACATCTGCTTCTTTTATACTAGTCGCTAGTTTATCAATACACTCTACTTTAAATCTAAAACTTTCTTGATATGAAAAACTCCCGTTAAGTGTTAATGTTGTTTCTTTTATTGTATTTCCACTTATTGTTGGTGTTATAGTTCCACCTGTAGTCCATGAACTTGCATTACTTTTTTTGTAATACCATTTCATTGACGATATTGCATTTGCTACTTTACCAAAACTTTGATTAAAAAAAGTACCACTATATGTTAATTTAACAGTGTTACTCGTTTGACTTACCCTTTTTGGGTCGATTATAATTTGTGGTGCAAAATATTCAACTAAATTACTTATACTACCGGCTGTTAATGATGTTGAAAAACCTCTGCTATTTTCAATAACTATAGTAAATGTACTTGATACAGCATTTTTTATTTCCCTAGATGTTCCGCTTACAGTTACACCATCTATCTTTCTTACAGTTATTGTGCTATTGGTGTCTTTCGTTGAATAAGCGGCTCTTAAACTACTTAAGCTTACTTTAGCAGTACTATAACCTTTTATTATTTTAGTACTACTTCCTGTTAAAGCGATTGTAGTACTATTGGAATCCACCACCGTAGCTGTAAAATATGGACTACAGTTAGTTTGATTACATGTGACTGTTAATTTAGCTTCGGAAGAACCAATTAATCTACTTCCACTGTAAGTATTCAGTTTCATATTAAGTTCAGTACTTTTTCCAGTAAATAATGAATAAAAAGAAGCTGGTACTATAAATGGTATCGATGTCCGGTTAAAAAATTTATATTCTTCCTCTTGCAAATTTCCACCTTGATTTACATATTCCCAAGTGTCTCCACTAGTATTAATTGCTAATGAATGATTGAAAGTCGGAGATGCTGGGTTAAGTGGTATTGTATAAAGACTTTCTATATCAACATTTAAATTAGGAAGTTTAGTGGCTCTTGGAATAGTTGCAAGAGCCATTTGACCACTCGCACTTGTATCTCCACAAGTATAATATTGTCCTGATGTATCGCTAACGGAGAACGATACACTTATGCTTTTTGAACCGCTGGCATCATGTGAAATTGTAAAAGTTTCGGAAAGTAATCCAAGAGTTGAATAACCATCATAAGCAGGAATTGTACCACTTCGTACTTGTCCATTAACATTTATAGTCCATGTGATAGCAGTTCCCCATTGTTCCCAGTTCCAACCTGTGCTAGATGGCGCTAATTGAAAAGAAACTAAAACTCTACTACTATTACTTGCTATATCACTTGCATTTAATGCGTTTTCATTTGCATTTAAGACAAAGTAATGATGTCCTTTAGAACCATACCCTACTAATTGCATGTTTTACCTCCTATTCCATATAAAAATAACCCGTTCCTACACCAAAGGTTGGGTTATTATATTCTTCAATTCTTACATGTGGAGCTGAAAAATACTTTTCAACTGTCATATTTTTAGACCTAACTATTGTCTCGTTTGTTTTTGTATCAAAACCAGCAAATAACAAATCTTCATTGTTATGCTTATCTTCTATTGTCATACCGTAACTATCTAATGTATTAGAAACAGGCGCTCCAGTTTCGTCTATGTTTAATCCGTTTTTATCAAAAGTAAAGTTATTTTCTGTAGTTACCCTATCAACACCATTTTGTTGTATGTTTTCTAATACTTGTATTGTATACTCAGTTGAACTTTGCATTGTTTCTACTTTTTGAGTTAATGTATTAACACTTTCAGCATCAGCATAATTATTAAGTCTTTCTAACACATCTTGATAGTTGTTATTAGCGTTTGTATCATTGATGTTTATTTGTGATTGTAAGTCGCTTATCTTACCATCTACATTTCTATTTAAGTAATACCACTCATAATCTTCAAAGTTAGTACTATCTTGTTCGTCAAAATCAACATACTCTCCGCGATAATCACTTGGCTTTTTACCTAAAGCATATTTCTCGTCTTCTGGTGTAAAAGTTGTTCCATCTTCTGAGTACATAATATGTAAGTATGGTGTTCTTCCGTCCGCCCCAGGTGCCCCAGGTGTTCCATTAGTACCGTTTTTACCATCTGCACCTTTTATAAGAGACCAAGTATATGCTGTGTAAGCTGTTGGAGGTGTTTCTGAAGTTGTAGTTGCTATACCTATGTATTTTGTATCTTCGGTAGGTATATCTACCATCGGACTTCCGGTTTCATTTACTGAATATTTAACATGTAAATATGTAGACTGACCATTTTCCCCAGGTGGTCCTTGTAATCCTGGTGCACCATCTTTACCAGGTGCTCCGTCTTCTCCCTTAGCTCCATCTTCGCCTTTTTGAACCAAAGTAATTATTACTTTCTTTTGAAGTGAATATTTACTAGTTTCATCACTATATTCAAAAGTAAGAACTAACTCATTAGAAATACTAGGTATAGCTACTGAACTATCAGTTGACACTTTGATATCATTTTTTGTAAGTTCTATTGTTAACCCATCTATTTGTTCTTTTAAAGTAGGTGTAACAAACACTTGCTTACCTTTAAAATAAGAATAGTGATTAATTAAAAAATCCTTTGTTTCCAAAGGAATATAGCCTTTACAAGGTATAGTCAAATTATATACATCTAAATCTGTACTAAAAAGGTTAATACTATCAACTATTTCTTTTAAATTAGTTTGTTTATCTTCAATAACAAAATTAATTCCTTGATTATCAATTTTTGCAATTATATTACCATTAACATCATAAACTTCTATAACGCCATTAGTATTACCTTTACCACCTAATTTAAGAGTTCCACCTTTAATCATATCAGCAACAAGATTTATAACATTTATATTTTGCATATCTAAAGTTCCGTCTATTGTCCAAGCCGATGTAAAATTGCCATTTATACCCTCATGTCCAAATGCTATACCTTTTGAATTAATTAATATTACATCTTTAGCACTTTCTTTTGGTAATGAATCTAAAATTAAAATTTTATCTCCATCATATATAACATAACTATTTCCTAAAGCTTGCCACATAGTAGCTGCTGCATTTTTTAATTCTTCTTCCAAAAAAGCTTTAGTATCATTAGACATAGATTCTACCAATTGTTCAGTATTTTTATTTACATCTTTAATTAAATTCTTTAATGAATTTTTAAAATTTCCAAATTCAATACTCTTAAACTTTTTTAAATTAACATCATATTGTATTGAAATAACATTAGTAGTTAACGCAACATTTAACTTTGGATGCTCAACATAAATAGTATCGCCTACGTCTGTTATTTCTTCAAGATGCGCAGCTAAAGTATAATTAACCTTTGGTAATTTATTACTATTTAAATATTCCAATGCCTGCTTTCTTAAATCAGTAATTAACCTATTTTTAAATTGCTCATCTGATTCAGTATCAAGTTTCTCTAAATCTTGAGAAAATGATATAACCTTTGTAAATGGAATATCATATAATTTTTCCTCTAATTCAAGATATTTTTCTGGTAAAAGTACACCATCTTTTCCTACAGGAAGAATTTTAGTAACAACATCATCCCAATTTTCAACAACATTCATATTAGTAATATTTTTTGTATATTTAAGAGTTACACCACGATCAGTTCCTATAGTTTTATTAATTGCAACTTTTAAATTATCTCTAACTAAATGCCCACCCCAGCGTTCAACTAAAACACTATCAGCTTCTTGTAAAGACTTTCTAACGCATCTATAAGAATTTATAGAAGTAATATCAGAACTCGTAGAAAATGGAGATTCTATATCAGCATTAGTATTTAAATGATCTAGTGCATAATTACAATCTTTATCAACAATATTTCTATCGTCAACAATATAATTAGCTCTATCGAAATAAATATGCTTTGCCTTTACCTTAACTTTAGATATTCCCTTTTCAGGCTTGCCACCTATTCTAAAACATTGCTCGCCCTCTGGAAATGGTGTTGGACATTTTATAATCATATTAGCTTGATAATATTCTAAATTATTTATGCTATCTTCTACTTCTATATAATAATCTCCGTTGTCTTCTTTATATAGCATACACTTATAAGGTTTAAGAATTTTTAATCCATTATTATTGAATAATCTTTCATTTGAATCATACAACTTAATCATTATAACCACCTACTATTTGGAAAAATTTCTATTGTTGCATTCTCACATCTTATATTATTTTTACCTGAATTTAAGATAGGAAATTCTCCTGTCATATTACGATTTTTAAGTTTATTTTCATAATATGCATCTTGAATTTCACTATCAATATACACGACTTTATCAGAATCAAATGTATAGGTAAATATTTGTTTTTCATTTAAATAAAAATTAACTGTTCCATCACCAGTTAACTTAATTATCGGCTTAGAATTTTCTAATCCCACATTATTCACTTCAACTGTATCTTTACCAGTAACACTTTTTTCATTTACTTTATATTTAAAAGGTTGAACATGAAAAGTAACAGTAGCTGTTTTAAATCTTAATAAAGACTCATAATCAATTTGTCCTATTATTCTTGCTTTATAATATTTATCTTCTTCATTAGACAAAATAAGTTTCCCATCTCCAGTAAAATACTTTATGACCTCATCAATATCATAATTATAACTTAAAGATATTTCTAATGTTTTATCATAAGCTTCATAACCTAATTCATTAATAATATCGCCATCTACACCATCTATCTCTATTCTTTCTGTTCTTATACCAGGTTTAGAAATAGCGGGTAATTTACTTATAATCAAACCCTTTATTGTTCTACTATCATTACCTTTCCATATTATATGACTCATGAATAAATCACCCTTTCCATTGTGTTTTCAACAAACGAAGCGGCCACTTCATCATCTAACACAATTTTCATTTCTTTTAATGCTGTTTTAAACGCTTCAACCGCCATTCCAAAATTAGAATTGTCACTAAATTTACTAGAACTTAGACTTTTATTAATATTTACATTTGTATCAAAATCAAAATCAGAAGAAAGAGACTTTTGTATTTCAGCATTAACATCTTTCATTTCATTTTCGAATCCTACGCCAATACCTTTAGCCATATTAACACCAATATTATCTCTTAAAACTGTAGATGGAGAATGTATACCAAAAAAGTCTTTTAATCCATTTAAAACCGATTTTCCAAAGCCTTTAATTTTACCCATAATCCAATCAACAGTATTATCGATACCTGTCCATATTCCTTTAACCAGATTAGTTCCAATATCATTTATTGAAGACATTCCATTTGCAAAACCTGTAACAATAGAAGCAATAATTTGTGGAATTTTTGATACTAATTGAGGAATAGCTTTAATTAATCCCTCACTAAGTTTAATTATTAATGTAATACCCATTTCCATTAATTTAGGTAAATTATCTGTTATAGTAGTAATTAATTTATCTATTATTATTGGTACTTTATCTATTAAATCAGGTAATGCTTCAATTAATCCATCAGCAAGCCCCAATATTAATTGAATACCAGCATCAATAACTAAATCTATGTTATCTACTAATGTCTCAACCATAAGAACTACAGCATCCACCATTTGAGGTACTAAAATAGGTAACTGTTTAGCAATTCCTTGCACTAATGAAACAACTAATGTAATACCCATCTCTATTATTTGAGGTAAATTTTGAACAAGTGCTGATATAAGCGTTGTAATTATTTGCATAACTGCATCCATTATAGTAGACATATTTTCCTTAACCCCAGTAACTAAAGAATTTAAAATATTAGATCCTGCTTCTAAAAACTCAGGTAATTTTTCCATTATTCCATTAAGAATTTCTGGTAAAACTTCCATGATGCTATTAACAGTTTGTTCTACCACTGGAAGAACATTATCGGCAACTGTACTAACACTAGTAATTAAATTCTTCGCAAGTTGACTTAAATCAGCATTACCATTAGCAAATCCAGTAAGTAAATTATTCCATGCTGACTTCATAGCGTTAATAGAACCACTTATTGTTTTGTCTGCTTCTTTTGCAGTAGTACCAGTTATACCCATTTCTGTTTGTATAATATGTATTGCTTCTGTTACATCCGCAAAACTATCAATAGACAAATCGGCCATTTCACCATTTGCTTCTTTTACTCTATTAGCATCAGCAATAAGACGTTCCATTTCAGTTTTTGTACCGCCGTACCTATATGTTCACATAGAATCGTTAATCCTATGCCGTTCTCTTATGAACTGCTATATGTTTCCATATAGAGCAGACTATCTCTTCTTCCATCAAAAAATGGAAGCTATGCACTTCCACTCACTTGAGTGTACTTCCTTTCGGAATAGTCGTTACACTTTTTTAATTATATGTTTTTTTCTTTTGAACCTAAATATTCAAATTTGTATCCTTTTGTTGTTCCTCTTCTTCCTATTGTGCTATTTTTTAATAATTGTGAAATATTACTAATTGTCTTATTAAAATATTTTGCTGTGTCTGTCACACTATTAAATTCTAATACACTAATAACTTTTCCCCAAGCAATATGTCCCCCACCTCTTTTTTTCCTTTTTTCTTCATATTGTTTGACTAAAATTTTTTCGCTTCTAACACCAACAACATTAAATCTTGAATTTTGTTCTGAATAAGTTGCCCATCTTAAGTTATCAATTGAATTATTTTGTCTATTACCATCTTTATGGTCAACCGTTGGCTTATTTAAAGGATTTTCAATAAAATTTTCTGCAATCAATCTATGAACAGGTTTTTTATAAGATTTATTATTTTTCCATAAATCTACGTATAAATAATTATTGTGTTTATTAACATATGCTTTTTTTGTTATATTCTTTATATTATTAATTACAACACCTTTTTCATTGATAGAATAATTTTCAAATCCTTTGATTTTTTTATACATAATACCGCCTTCTTGTATATTTTATTTTATCATACATAGTATTATAAATCGACATATAATTAAACTTAGCACGGTATTGTCTACACCATTACGTGTTTAGAGTTTCACCGTTTTCACATAGTTTTACTTGAGCTATTTTGTTAACCCAATTTAAGATTATCTAACATTGTATAATTTTGTTTAGCAAATCCTTGATATGCGTTTTGAATCATAGACATATCAGTTCCCATCTTATTTGCATTATCTGCCATATCAGTAATTGCTAAATCTGCGGCTTCTGCAGCAGCTGCAGTATCGCCGTTTAGTGAGGAAATTAAACTAGCACTAAATGAGGTCACAGTTTCCATATATTGATTAGCACCCAAGCCAACAGTTTTATAAGCATTGTTTGCATATTCCTGAACTTTAGAAGAACTATCTTTAAATAAAGTATCAACACCACCAACTAATTGCTCATAATCAGCGAAACCAGTAACAGCTCCTTTGGTAACATCAATTAATGCCGTTCCTAAATCCTTAGCAAGACTAATCATACTTTTAAAACCTGCTGATATGGCTTCACTAATCAAATTTCCTTTAATTAAATCGCCTAATTTTATCGCTCCATTTCCAGCATCATTTTCCGCCTTTTCAAATTCTTTTAATTCATTAGTTGTTTCAACATGAGCACTTTTTAAAGCATTCATAGTCTTTTCATTATCACTTATTTCTTTAGTTGTCTTATTAACTTCTGCTTGCGCCTTATTTAACTCATTTTGCCATTTATTAACAGTAGTCGCATTAGAATCAGTACTTTCCTTTGCTTCATTTAACATTTTTCTCGCTTCTTCTAATGCTTTATTCTGGGATTTTAATTTTTCAGATAAAATTTCATTTTTTGCACTTAAAGTCGTAACACTATCATTATTAACATCATAACTAGAAGTTAATGCTTTCATAGAACTAGATAATACAGTTAAATTTTGAGTAATGCTACTAAGCGCTTTTTTATAATCATCCTCGCCTGATAATTTTATTGCTCCACCAAATGTTCCCGCCATTTTCATTCCTCCTCTCTATGGTAACCATTCTTCTTCTTTCATACACACTTCTTCTAATTCAGCAAATGTTTTTCCTGTTCTTTCAAAATCGTAATAATTTTTATAATGCTCATATAATTTGTTAAATTTTCTTAATGTCATATGAAATATATCTTTTTCAGTCGGTATCCTTAATTTGCATAAACCTACAAATACAAACCACGAGAAATCAATAACACTATCTTCTTCCTCGTGGATTATTCGTTTTTTATATCATCAGATTTCGTACTATTTATAACTACATTGTTCATAACATTTGTTGCTTTTTTAAGTCCTAATGAAGTTATAATTCTTCCAACTTGTTTTTCGTTATAAAAAGGTTGTTGTTCTTCTTTAGGTAAACTTTCATTTTTAATATCAATTGCTTCATTTAACATAGCAGTATAACCAAATATTAAAGCTTCAATATCAACTTCCTTTCCTTGACTTCCTGTTAATTCTCCCCATTTTTGAATTGTTCCATATTGTTTTTGAATTTCCTTTATTACATTCAAACTAACAACAAGTTCATAAGTTTTATCATTTACATCAAATTTAAAACTATAATCATTCATTTTTTACCATTCCTTTCATATAAAAAAAGGGAATAAGTCCTAATATAGGTCCTATTCCTTTCTTCTAGTAGATTTTTTCACTCTTTCTTCAAAAGTCATATAATCTTTATTACTTTACAAATTATTCAGTTTTTAATTCTAATTCAGTTAATGTCAATACTCTAGTATCTTTTCCAACACTGACAACTTCAATAGTTTGATTTTTATTTGCTATTTGAAAAACAATCAAACCATCTTTAGGATCAACTTCAACCGGTTTTTTCAATTTTGAACCATCGCCTTTTAATTCACAAGTAACAGTTGCACCAGATTTACATTCTGGAAAATATAATGCTAAAAAATTACCTTTAGCACCTTTTTCAAAACCATCGAAATTTTGTACATAATTTATAGTTCCATTTAAATTATTTAAAATCCCAATTTTTACATTATCTTGAAGTTCATTAACCTTTTTTCCGCCAAGATTAGTATCTGTATCACCCGTTGGAACCTCTATATTAATTTTTTTTTTAGGATCAGTAAGTAAATCATCCAAATATTTACTAGCTTCTTCAAAATTAGTAAATGTTTTTGTTTTAGACCAATCACCATTTTCCTTTTGCATTACTGTTCCATTTAAAGATGGTGTAACGTATTGTATTGATTCGCCTTTTGTAGTTTCTTCTGGAAGTGTTTCAGCAAATTTTACTTTTGATAAAAATTCAACTTTATATTTTCTAACACCTCTAACAACTTTAGTTAAAATACGTCCAATTGCTACATAAGGCGCATTATCAGTAGAATTTCTTACAACTTCTCCATCATCTGATATATTATGTCCTAAAATATCAGCAAAAACTTTATCATCGTCATCATCTACAGACAGTGCAACAGTACCCTTATTAAAAGAAGTATCACTTTCTGCTACCGCATCATCAGCGTATAAAACAGCGCTATTGCTTTCAATGGAAACATTACAATTTACTGCTCTACCAAAATTTTCAGGTTGTGTAACTTCATCATTAGCATCTAATTTTGAATATCTTAAATACTTTAATCCAATTCTTGCCATATAATTTCATCCCTTTCCTTATTCCAAGTCGTAACTTTATGAAAAAAGTGAGTATCACTTTCATAAATGTCCTCACTATCTTCAATAAAATTCCAACCATTTTTATACAATATTTTTTTTAATTCATTTAATATATTTAAAAAATTGCTTTTACTATATATATTAAAGTCATATTCTACAGTAGTGGTATCTAATTTATCATCACTATAACTACTACCATGCTCACCGTTAGAAAAATAAACTACATATTCTTCACTTGAACCCTCATAATTAGCAAATTCTACAGGAATTTTCTTACCATCAACTATAAAATTTTTAAACAAAAGTTCTATCTCATTATTCATAAACTACTCCTTAGGTAAATATTTATTTTGGACTCTTTCCATTTCTTCAGTAATTTCTTTTTTATTAAAAGATCTCCTAAAAAAAGGTTTTCTTGTCTCTCCCCTAGATGAGCCATGCTCTCTTGCAGCCACTATCAAAGGTGCGGGATGTTTCTTTTCTTCATCAAGATAACCAGAAAAATACACTCTCGCATTTACAGCATCATCACTAGGCGTTTTATAGATTTTTGTAATATGTAAACATTTTTCTAATCTATCTGTATCACTAAATGACTTCTTCATGTTAACTTTTACTCTTTCGCAAACTTTTTTAGCAGCAGAATTTGTCATTTCACTCATCATTTTAAATGTACTTTTATTGAGTTCCTCCAATTCTTTAATCAAATTATTAGGTAGTTGAGATTGAAACCTAGCCATTATTTAGTTACTTCCTTTGCTTGAATTTCTAACTCAACATTTTCTTCATTTATATTATTTAAATATTCAATAGTATAAATTTTTTCATTGTACCTAATAAACATATCTCTAGTAATAGTTGTTAATGGAAATCTGATTGTGAAATTAGTATATGCTTTTTCAAAGTCACTATCGTTAATAATTAAAGTCATACCCTTAGTTGTTTTTACTTTAGCATATGTAGTTAATATTTCCTGTTCTTGTTTTGTTTTAAATCCATCTGTATCTTTCGTTATTTTTCCTTTAAAAATTGTTATTTTTTTATTATATTTTCCTGGATTAATAACTTTGCTCATAATAAATTTTTCCTATGTCTTCCTAAAATAGTATCAATAACTTTATTTACATTGGATTCTTCAACATAAAAACTACGATGATCATACATATCTTGACATAAAACATAAACAGCTATTATTAAATCTTCATGTTTGTCTAATTCCTCCTCTTTCAAAGCAGTCTCGTCTATAATATATTTTTTAGCAACTTTTAAATATGTAGATAACTCATACTGTATTTGAGGATTTATTTCACTAATTCTCAAATAATTAGCAATTTCTTTATAAGTTATCTCACTTACTTTAGTTATTTCTTTTTCCATTTCTTTACCTCCAAAGGTAAATTATTCAGTAATTTCATCTGACGTATCATTAGATTCATCTACTGGTTTTGAGTCATTATCTTCTGTTTTAGAAGATTCATCTACTAATTCTTTATAAGCTTCTATTTCTTCTTTAAGTCTAGTATTTTCCTCAGTTAATTTTTCAATAGTTTCATTAGCTTCATTTAAAGAATTTTCTAATGCTTTATTAGAATTTATTTTATATTCTTTAATTAATTTTGATTTAATTAAACTATTGGCCAAAGCAAGATTAGGGATTTCCCTAACCTCGCCTTGAGTCATAGAAATAATGCCACTAAAAGTTCTCAATGCAACATACATGAACAACCACCTACTCTCCAGCTGGTGTTGCTACAACAACAATTTTTTCAGGATTTTCTACTTTTTCATCAACTTCAGAATAACCGCATACACCTATAGCATGTTGAGTTGCATATTTTTCTTTTAATACAGTTATTTCTAATTCTTCTGGAAAATGTATTGCTAAACCACTAAAATCGCCATAGTAAATAACATTTTTAGAATCTTCTCCAAGTTTCGCAACATTAGCACTAGTAAATACAGGTTTACCTAATAATTCATAATTCCATTTTTCATTAAATACCCTATTTAAAAGATAGTTTCCATCATTATCTTTTAATTTTCTAATAGCCTTTCTAGTTTCCTTGTTCATAATCCAACAAGCGTCAATTTGATAAATATCTGGTACTTGTTCTTGTACATCTATTAATTCATCAGATGTAATAGCAGCATTATTAGACAATTCAAATTTCATATTTTCGTAATCTTCTGATTTACCAATACCTAAAATTTTGCTATCTGTACCATTTAAGCCCTCTTTTTCAAAGAAAACTTTAAATTTAAGTGCCATTCTATCAATTACATATTGTACTAAATCAAAATCACTATTTTTTAGTAAAGATTTAGAAACTTTTGCTAGTGATCCAGTTAAAAAGCCTTTTAACTCTATAGCAGAAAATTTATTAGATTTTTCTACTAATTCACTAAATTCTTCTGCATAATCACAAGAAATATCATCAGATGAAGCATCTACTTTTGGAATAATAATATTTCCCTTTGCAGTATATCTAGTTGCTCTTGCAACTAAAGGAGATATTTCTGTTACTTTGTCTATTATTTTTTTAACTATAGTGCTACCAATTAAAACACCATTATCGCCCTTTGTCATTTGTGTTGCATTATTGTAATCTCTAATAATGTTAGCAAAATCATGAATTTCTTTTTCTTCTTTTGTCATGTTATCTTGTTTTATTTCTTTCTTTTCCATCATGTTTACTTTTTCTTCCATTTCAATAGTAGCTTCTACATTTGATATATCTTCCATAATGTTATCAAATTCCTCCTTTTCCTCTTTTGTTACTGCCCTTTTTTGAGCCTTAGCAGCATTTAAAATATTTTCAGCTCTGTCTTTCAAATCGTTTAGTTTTTCATTTAATTCTTTCATTATTTCTTTCCTCCTATTTCCTTTAATTTATTTTCAAAATACTCATACTCTATTTTCTTTTCATCAAAAGCAACATTAGTAATGAGTTCATTTGTTTTGGTTTCCAAATTTTTTGGAATATTCTTATAATGCTTAAATATCTTTTCATCAACGCAAGCAGTATTAGCTTTAGCTTCTTTAATCAAATTAACATTAAAAAGATTATCTACTTCTTCCGCAGATAACCAGCTTTCAGCATCAATAAGATTTTTAATAGTCTCACGATCACATTTAGTTTTCTTTTCATACAGTGGTAACATCACATTATCTTCTATTGAATTTAATGTATCAATTTCTTTTTGCATATCTTTTGCATTTCCAAACGCAAGACTCATTGGCTTATGAATCATCAACATTGAGTTTGAATATACGTTTATTTCATCAGCCACCATTATTAAAAATGAAGCAGCACTTGCAGCTAATCCATCAATAAATGCCTTTATATAAATATTTTTAGTTGTTTGTAATCTTTGTAGCATTGAACACATTGTTGATGCAGCAAAAACAGAACCACCTGGACTATTAACATAAATATTCAAAGTGCTATGACTTGGTAAAGTATCTAATAAAGATTTAAAATCCTTCAAGTCTACATCTTGTTCAGATGGATACCAATCATCATTCTTATCATTTGAGATTGCACCATAAATATATAAATCAGTACTTTCATCAGTTTGATTTTTAAACTCATAAAACTTATTCTTCATTCTTATCACCTCCTTTAATTAATTTTTTACTTGAATCAGTATTAGGCGTGTAATATTCTTTAGTCTTTATATCATAGATAACATTACCTAAATTCATAGCAATTACATCTAAGCCCTCTATTTCATCATAATTTTCTAAATAACGTATCTCATTTAATGTAATCCATCCTGTTTCTTTAGCAATTTTATATGCTTCAAATCTTTCTTTCAAAGTACCCTTTAATATTTCTTTTAAGTCAAAAGAAAAGAAGAAATCCTTTTTCTCCGTTTCTAATAATAAATCCCTATTTAATGAACACTCAATTTCACTTATAATAGGTAATATTGCTTCTTTAAGTGTTCCGTCATAATCATCCTTTATATGAAAAATATTATCTATTTCAGCATTTAAGTCTTTTCTACTTTCATTTAACTGCATTTCGGTACTAGAATTAGAACATTCTTTAAAATCAATACCTTTATTTAAAACAACAGCATTTTCTTCATTATCACTTGAATATAATTTTTTCCAAGCATCTTTCAGTTCCTTTATAGCCTCTTCTGATAACTTATTTTCCGATTTTAAAAAACCTCTTTTATTCCCGCCCATTTTTAATTGCTTATACTGATAAACTAAACTTGCAAATGCTGTTTCAATTGCCTTAGATACTTGACTTGTTACGCCTACACCATCAGCACCATTCTTTGTATTTCTCAAGAATTTTAAGAAATCATAGCTATGATAAGTTTTATCATTTACCAATATGTCATAATTTTTATTAATAGGATCTTTATTCATCGAAATTTGTACTTTATCATCTTCCACATAATGAATCGATACAACTTTATTCCTGTTTTTTTTAATATAAGCATAGCCACCTTTACCTAACAAATAGTCTTCAATAATAGCACGCTTAAATTGAACACCAGTTAAAGTATCTTTAGTATCATCATTAAGTAGTCTTACCCTATCATCATCAACTTCTGTAACTTTTCGTTTTTTTGTTTCCTTATTAAATTCTTCTTTATAAAGCTTTATCGGAATCATAGCAATAGTTCCAGTTATAAAATCAACAGCACTAGAAACTTTCGGAAGTGATAATGCTTTTTTTCTGTCAATTTCTTCTCCATTTATTAATGCACTAAGCAATATGTCATCAACAGAATCAAGAGATATATAATTTTTAAAATTTAACTTTCTTTTTATAAAATCAAAAATTTTCACATTGTTTCCACCTCGCATTTTAAAAATAAAAAAACAAACAAAAAATTAATTATCTTGTCTGTTTAATTCTTTACATTTTACATTATATCAAACATAAAGTGTCACAAGTGTCAAAGTTATATTATTTGAACAAAAAAGTCGCCATTTTCTAAATATTTTTCTTGTTGAAGCAAATAAACAGCATTTAATAAAGAAAATACCATATCAACTTTACCATTAGATTTCTTTTTATGTATATATCTGTTCATATTTGTATCGTAAACACATTTAGCATTTTGAAAATTGATTTCCAAAAGTTTATTACTTTCATATTTGAATTTTCCATCCATTATTTTTTCATACAATAACTTGGTTGGCTGATGTAAAGTATCTGAGTGTTGTCTAATTTGTACTGTAGTGTATTTGGAATCCCATTTTTGAGCAGAAGACATACAATTAAATCTATCATAACCAATACCCATAACAACTACATCATATTTTTCTTCAATATTAAACACAAATTCTTCTATAACACCGTAATCAACAATCTTATCGCCACACGCAATACATTTCATTGCATTAATAAAATCATAATAATTTATTTTTTCTACCTGATTCTTTTCTTCTATTCTACCAGCTGGAATAAAATCTATAGCTTCCGCTAAAATAGTACCATCATCATCCGCTACCATACCAACAGCACAATTATCATTTGAAATAGCAAGATCCACACCTAAAAAAACTTCTCTTCCAGACCAATCAATTTTATCAACTCTACATTTTTGAACTTCACTTACGTCAATAAAACTTTCTGTTCCAGCTCCTTGATAAATAATATTACAGTGTTTTGTTAAAAAATTTTCTCTTAACCTTTCACGATCTATTGCATTTTGCCTTTTAGATAATAAATCCTTATAGACTTCTTCTATTTCAATAGCTAATGGATTAGATTGTAATATTACATTATCATCCGTAGCCCAATTTTTAGTTTCGTTTGGCTCATATAACAAAGCAAACACAGTCTCATCGGTTTTTATATCATCTAATATCTTCTTTGCGTTATTTACTTCATCTTCCATAGGATTATCTATTGTCGGGTATTTTGTGCTTATTATAAATCCTAATTTATTAATAACTAACAATTGACCTGACCTCATAGCTTCAATTGCGTAAGATGTAGGTAATGCCCCGACTTCATCTGCAATAAAAACATTAGGCTCTTTTCCATCCATCCTATTAGTTGAATAATTAAGAGGGTAATAAGTGATATCAGTTAAAACATTTAATATTCTATCTCTTAATATTTTAAACTCATCTTCCTCAAATACATCAATATTTGCTTTAATAAGAGATTCAAGAGCAAGTTTTATTTCTTTTGCTAAAGCTCCATCTGGAGCAATAGAAAAGAACCTAGAAAATTTAGGTTCCAAATAAAATAATAACAAAACTAAATATGCAACTATAAAAGTTTTACCATTCTTTCTAGCTATTTCCAAAATTACAGTTTGATATTTTCTTCTTCTGTTATCTTCTCTATAAACTGTACATAAACTACCAACTGTCAACAACCACTGATAGCCTGCTAAAGCTTCATAAATACTTTTACCTGTTTTAGGACCTCTAGCCATTTTTAATATTTTACTTATTTTATCTATTTTAGAAACAAGCTTTTCATTTATACAATATTCACTACTTTTTCCATTAGCAATAACTAAAAATTTTTGACATTGTTTTTTTACATATTTAGGAGATAACAATTGTTTTTCTCCGTTTAAATCATAATAGTAATCAGGTAGCTCTAATCTATCATTTACCACTGCTTTAGCATACTTATAACTTGGATGTTCTTTAATCATATTAATCATCTTCACCGTTTAAAACTGATAATAAAGTCTTTTTAGGCGCCGGAATCATATTTAAAGAAATTTTAGCTCTAGCTTGCGGTGATAACGATAGTTCATTACAACATCTAAAGAAATCTTTTGAGTACATCTCTCTTACTGACTTTAAAGCAGCTATTTTCGATACATCTAAACTATCAATTTCCTTTCCATCTGAATTAACTATCTTATTTGCTTTGTTAATTTCCTTTTCAATGCTTTCTAATCTTTCTATAGTTATTGCAGTTTGGTTTAGTAAGTATGAATCCAGATTACTTAAAATGTCTTTGTTTAAATTATTTAAGATGTCTTTAAAAATTATCTTTTGTCTTTTATTTAAATACTTGAACGGTTTTAACTCATTATTTTTTCCTCTTAATACTTTTTCATTTTCTTCTCTTGCTTTTCTTTGTTCCTTACTCATTTTCATTGAATTAGTTTCAATAGCTTTTGCTGGTCTTGACATTTTTTCCACCTCAATTCTTACAAAAAACTTTCATTTTAGGCATTTTTCATGTTCAGAGGGGCGCGGTAGGTTTTGAACGAACAACAAAAAATCAATATTTAATGGTAGGGGGGATTAAGATTTTCTCTACTTCTTGCTTTATTTCAGCTAAATTACAATTAGGATTAGCTAATTTAAATAAAATTTCTCTAGGTATAACATTATGTTCAGCAAGTTCATGATGATAACTACACAAAGTTATTAAGTTGGAATCATCTAAACCTCTACTTAGATCTTCCTCCAGTGGAACAATATGATGAACACCTAACTTATTGAAGTTGTATCTTAATTCTGTATTGTATATATTAGCAAGACAACAACGACATAAATTCAAATCTCTTTCTCTTATGCTTTTACTCTTTTCATGCCACTTATTTGTTGCTCTAAACTTATCTGCTTCCGTTTTACCTCTTACTTGTTTCTTAACATAACAAGTATGGTTAAAGTCATGAATTTTACCACATCTAGCACATGTTTTGTACATAAAAATCACTCACTCTAAATAAAAAAAGGACAACTTTTAATTAGTAATCCTTTCCAACGTATACATTATATCAAAAATAGAGTGTCACAAGTGTCAAAGTTTGCTTTTTTGAATTTTACATAATGACTTAATTCTGTTAAATTCGGGTTTATTAAGTAGTCGTAAAATCTCTCTCGAGAAATTAAAAGAAATTTTCACAACTTATCCACAATAATTTTTTTGTCAATTTACTTTTTTTCATTATGTTAAATTAACTGACTTTTTAAAAAAAATTAATTCATTAACCTAAATAAAAACCTTTTCTTCTATTATTTTTAACGTCATCATCCCAACATATATACCTAAGTGTAACTGTTTCACTTGAATGATTAAGCATTTCCTTTAAGCCAATAAGATCGCCAGTTTGTTCATAATATTGTCTTGCAAAATATTTTCTCAAAGAATGAGCTGCAACTGGGTAAGAAATTTTTAATTCATTAGCCATTTTTTTAATAATTTGCCATGCTCTTACTCTCGTAATTGGTTTATTTTCGCCGTTTCTACTTTTGAATAAATATTCCCCTTTTATTAATTTATTTCTATTAATATAATCTTCGATATCTTTCTTTAATGCTGGATGTAATTCAAAAGATTGTTCTTTACCTGTTTTAAATTCTCTACAATAAACTCCACCATTAACAAAATTATCTACTTTTAATTGCACTAAATCTTCGATTCTAAATGCTAAATTTCTACCTAAATGCAACAATAAATAATTACGATCCCATAAAAATGATTGCTCCTTATTATTGGTATCATCTGCTTCTTGTTTTCTCTTTCTACATATAAGTATCATATTATTTATGTCTTCCTTTTTAAAAGGTTTTACGGTTTTCCTACCAGATTTATTTCTAAATACACGTGCCATAGAATCACTCCTATTCTTTACCTCTTTCCTGTTCCAACTATTACTTTTTCTTTTGTTATTGTATTTTCACAATAAATATATCTATCTTCTACATAAAACTTTAATATTCCTTGTTCTGCTTCACTTCGTATTTTCACTATATCTATCATTTTTCTCATACACCTCTATATCTTTTATTACAATTTTAAATTTCCCTATATAACCCTCTCCTACTAAAGCATATTTATTCTTTTCTAAAAATTCAAATAAGTCATCTATGTTATCAAATACTTTGCTCCAGTCCTCTAATAATTTATTTTTATTATTTTCAATGTCATACTTTTCAAATAGAATTTTCATATCTATTCTCCTATCTTATAACAATTATTTTCAAATTGTTCTTTAGTTAAAATTGTTTCTATTCTTAGTTCATCGTAATATTCATTGACATCTTTGTCGCTATCTTCAAATGAATAATAAAAGCGTGATTTATCACAATTGCCATCTTCATCTTCTGCATAGTCTATAGATAATAATTTAGCTCCATTAACATAATCTCCGATTTCAATTAAATTTTTAATATCATGGTTTGATTTTATTACTTCGGAAAACAAATAATACATATTATTATCAGCATGAAAACCATCGTCACATACTTTTAAGGCTCTAACAATTTTTGTACTAGTGTAGTCTATAACACGTACATAATCTCTATCTTTTAAATGTTTCATAATCCAAGCTCCTCAACGGTATATTTTTCGTTTGACTTCATACCTTTATACATCGTACTTAGTTTGAAATAAGGTAAACTGAAATATTCGGGACCTTGCAAATATATAAAAATATATTCTTTGTATATATTAGAACTATCATGACATTTACTAATGTATTTAACTCTATTTCTAAAAGGTCTAATAACATCACTTAAATATTTTCTTTCAGCATTATCAAGTATTGATTCTCCTAAAGTTAATTTTACTTTACTTAATTGTAATTTATCAATAATTTTCATTTCATCTTTAGTTAATTCGGGAACATTAACAAAAAATGTAGCTCCTTTAAATATATCTTTACCCTCATCATAAGTAATAATTGGTAATATAGTAACTTCTTTTTCTAATTTCATTTTCTAACACTCTCCTTTCAATTCTTGTAATTTTTCCAAACATTCACTAGCATATATCTTATTTGCAGGTTTAATATTTAATTTCCCCCAAAGCCACTTTTCAAATTCAATTAAAATTTCACTATCAGTTAATTTATTATTTTGTTTTAAACGTCCTACACAGTCATTTCTTTTACAACAATATTTCTTTAGTTCTTCGTTTTCCATTTGTAGTTGTTCAACATATTTTAATAAGACTTTAGCATTTTCAATATCGATACTATATTCCATAGGCATAACTGTGGCTGTTTTAAAATTAATAGCCGTTTCTAATTCCATAATTGCTTGTTTTACTTCTTCACTCATCTTTACCACCTTTATTAACAAAATCTAGAACTTCTTGATAAACAATATATACTGGTTTCATAATAACATTTGAACTATTTATGATTTGTTTTTTTCTAAAACTATCTTCATCATAATAATTTGCTTTTATATTTGGTGTTGTTTCTTTTATTTTATCTTCCAAAAAAGAAATAAGTTGTTGTTTTTCTTGTTGCAAATTTTTAATATAACCATATAAATACCTAGCATTTTCATTATTTATTTCATACCATAATTTATTGTTTTGACACTCTTCTAGTTGTTTAAATACATAATCTTCTTGTGTTTTATACATTTATTTCTCATCTAACCTTTCTTTTAGGTATTTTTGATTTTTGATAAGTTTGTTAAGTGCAACTTGTATTTCACCCACATTTTCTATTAATACTTCTACTTTGTTACTTGATAAAATTTCTTGTAATTCATCTATTTCTTTTATATCTTTCCACTCATCATTTTCTTCTAGTATTTCAATGTCTTTTTTATTTAGCAAATCATTTTCAATATAATAGTTAAAATTTAAGCTAATATCTTCATCATCTTCTAACTCATATCTTGTTTCTATACCTTTATGAAAAATATAAATTTCATTATCAACTTTAATTTTTTTAGGTGCTTTATTATCTTTTATAAGTCCTATTAGTTCATACATTGTTATCTTTTTAGTTTTCATATCTCCTCCACTTCGCTTTTTCAACAAAACCTGCTTGCATTAAATCGTATATTGTAAACAAAAACTCTCCAAATTCAATATCATGTAATTTTGAATCTAACCTAACACATTTGATTTCACGAGCACCAGCAATATTTCTTCCACCTATTTTATGCTCAGCGTGTATCACTACTAAACCGTTCCCAAAATATTTTACATAACATGGTCCACCCATATTTCTTTCTTCGAAATCAAATTTCTTTAATTCTTCCAAATTTACATCATCTTTTATTTTTAATTTATGCATACTTATTCTCCTAACATCTCTTTTATTTGCTCATCAGTGTAATATCTATTTTTATACTGTGTATTAAGTCTTTTTTCAGTTTTACCTATATTTGTTAATAAAATATTTCTATTATCTTTATTACTAATTAATTTATTTTTATTGTCTTTAAACACTCTATTAAGTTCTACCTGATTCTTGAATTTTCTTCTTTCCTGCAATACCTTTTGAAAATCTCTACACACTCTATAGCATTTTTTACTATCTAACTTCATATTTTCTATTAAGTGATAAAAATCACATCTAATATAATCATACTTTTGCATTTCATTTGAAATAGAATTATCAAATTCTTCTAATTCATCTAATAACTTACATACTTCAATTACTTTTTCTTTTATGTTCATTTTTATTGTTTTTCTAATCCCTCCATTATTTTTATTTGTAATTCTTTATAATCATTTTCTTTTTTCTTTATTAATTTTTGAAGTACAGTATATATTTTTACTTTTACATATTTGTTAGTTTCTATATCTAGCATCTTCTTTAATTTTTCTTCTTTCATTTCGTTACCCTTACTTTTAAATCTTTAGACCACTCTCTTTTACCATATCTCTTTACTTCTTCGTCCATATATTTTCTATATTCAGGTCTTATCACATAATCTATAATTGCATCTGAACCATAACCGTATTTTTCTACATAATCAGCTAATTTCGATACTCTATAATTACTTCTAATACCATTCCTATAGAAAGCATAAATCCACTTTTGATGGCTCTTATTTTTTATTCCTATATAACTTAAAAACTTTATAAATTGATTTTCTTCTATCATAATTTAATGGGGAGATGTGAGAGGATTCTCACATCTCTTTATAAAACCTTTCTTATTAGTTAAACCATACCCCACTGCTTACGTTACATTTTTTCTATATACGGATTGTCAGACCTTAGACAGACTACTGGACGCACGACGTCACTCGAATAGTAGACGTGGCCGTAGCCCAAGTAGCCAGCGTAGCTAGAACCGCCCACGCGGAACACGCGCGCGTACTCTTTACCCTTTTGTGTGTACATGGGTGACATTGTCCAGTAATAATAACCTCTATCTAATTTGTGCATCTCTTCTGGCATTTGTTCTGCTTCTCTTATAGTTATTAATCTAATATAATCTTCAGCGTATTTATCTTGGTCATAGTTAGTTACCATTAGTTCTAATCCTTTATCTTTAAACTCATTCTCAGCAAACTTAATTAAACCTTTTCTAATAGTACTATTAATCCAGTCTGGGTCTACTTCTGTATTAAATGGTACATCATAATCTTCATCATAACCCTCAAAATACTTCTTTATCATATCTACTGGTAAAGCATTTTTCATAAGAAGTGTTAATAATCCATCTTCATTTTTCATTACATACCATTCATAACCATTAAATTTAACTTCATATTCTTTAGATTCACTACCTACTTCCATTAACTTATATCTTTTATTATTTATCTTTATTTCTTTCATTTCTATTTTCCTCACTTTCCAAAATACAATAACCATTTATATACTTTAGTATTTATCTTTCTCTCTTTTAATTCTTTGATTTTGTTATTATTATCTACATAAAGTTGCATTTGTGTTTTTACTAATTCACTACTTTTTAATTCAGGTATTTTAATTACTATTGTTTCCATATCTGCAATACCTGATATTATATCTTTTTCATAGCCTTGATAATTATTTACTATAGTTGTTATTTCTTTTTCTATGTTTTGGTTTTCTTCTTCATAAAGTTCTATTTTGTCGTCTATAACAAACATATCATAGCCATTAGTACCTATTGTTATTACAATTATCAATGCTATTATTCCAAATGTTACTGCACCAGCAACACTTATAAACAATGTAGATTCCCAATCTTTATCTTCTGCTATTCTACAAACAATAACTGCTAAAATACATAATATAACTACTACTATTAACATAATTATTCCTCTCTTCTATTCTAAAATGGTAAATCATCATCATTTAAAGTCACTTGTTCTCCAAAACTATTAAATGGGTCTTCATCTACTGTTACACTTTCATTTTCTTTAACTGTATCTTGTGAATCGCTATCTTGCTTTTTATTTTCTAAAAATTCTACTTGCTCAACTATTACTTTTGTATAATATCTTTTAACCCCATCATACTCTGCTGTGCTAGTTTGTACTCTTCCCTCAATTCCTAACTTACTTCCTTTTTTACAATACTTATAAATTAAATCAGCTGTTGAACCATAAAACATAACTGTTAAATAATCACTATCATATTCGCCAGCATTATTCTTATAATTTCTTCTAATAGCTAATCTATTTTGAATAACTGATTTACCAGTTCTTGAAGTTCTTAAATCGATATCTTCTGTTAATCTACCTGTAATCCAAATTTTATTCATTATTCGCTTCCTTTCTTAAAAAATTATTTATTTTTGGTGACACTGTTTTAGTCACTTTCATTTTTTGTCCTTTAGGTGTACGTCCAGATGGTATTTTACGTACTAAATATTTACTACTTACATATTCTTTTAATTTTTCTTGCATATTTTCATTTGCTTTAGTAAGCTCATTAACTCTTTTAGTTAACCCACCTTTAGCAGCGGTTAATGTTTTCTTTTCTTCTTTCAAATCAGCAATCATTTTATCTTTTATTTTAAATTCATCATTTAACCTTAATGCATCCAACTTTAAATTTTCTATTTCTTCTTTTAATGTATTATTTTCATTTATTACTTCTATGTGCTTTTTTACTTCTTTCTTTAATTTTGTTAATTCTCCCAAGACCCTTTCATAATCTTTCTTATAAAATATTTTCATTTTCTTTTCTCCCTTTCTTTTTCACATTCTAAATATCTCTTTAATTTCATATATGGACTAGTCCTTGAGTACATTAATTCTTTTGCAATAGCATTCCAAGTCTTACATTCAAGAAATCTCATTCTAATAATACTTTGAATATCAACATCAGTTATTGTATTAATGTAATTTTCTATCTTCAAATTTTCCTTTAACAACTTTTCATATTTTTTTTGAAGTTTACTTTTTAATTTAATTAAATTAGTCGCTTTTTCTTCAACAGGATTAGAACTATTAAATGTTTTTACATTAACAATATTTAATGACTTTCCGCTTAAAACTGTTTGTTCCAATTCCTTTAGCCTATCTTCTAATTGTGAAATCTGCTTTTTAATGGAAAAGTATTTACTTAATGCTTCTATTGTCATATTCACTCTCACTCAAATAACTTTTTCGTTTCATTTAGATTAACTGCTAAAGGAATACCTGGATTTTCTTTAGTAAACTTAATATTTATTAAAATTTCATGTTCTAAACCTGTTGTTAAAGGAATAAGCTTCAATAGAAAGTTGTAATAAATTGAATCAAATTCGTCTTGCTTCATTAATAAAAATTCATTTTCACGTTCTGGACTCATTGAATGATTAAAATATTTTTCGCCTTTAGTTTTCATGTACCTAATGCTGTTATGTCTTTCCATATGTTTTTGCATTGCATCATAATAAGCAATTTTTCCACAAAATTCACACTTCATCAAAAATTTCTTATTTTTGATACTTTCCTTTTCGCTAAAGAGAAATAATTTTATATCAGGTGGATTCTTTTTGTAATTTGTATTTTCTTTATGTTCAGCATATCTTGCTAACACAACATCTTTAGATAACCTCATAAGTGCATTTTTCCAAACTTGATATTCGTCTTCGTCTTTTATCTCAAAAGAACTATAATCCTTTTTGATTTGACTAATAAATTGCATAACTTCTTCTTTAGTCATTTCTTAAATCCTCCCATCTTCTTTGACTCAAAAATGTTGTTGGGTAAGGAATAAACTGTCCATTATTCTTTTTCCATTCATCAGAATCCTTAAAGTAGTAAAGCGATAATATTATTTCTTCATGTAGTTCTTTTGAGGGTTTATGTCTTAAATACCAATCTCTACTTTTTGCTTTATTTTTTTTCTTAGGGTAGATGCTCCAAAATGCATTAAACATTTGCGCATATATATTTATATTAACCTTACCTATCCTTACCTGTGTCGACGGCTCGTCGACGGTACTAATATTTGGTACAAAATTGTTAGTATTTTTTTGAGAATTTTCTTCAATTTTTGGACTTAATTTTAGTACATTTTCACTATCATTTTTATCATTTTTTTCTTCAATAGAATCTACTAAAAAATATTCTTTATTTTCATCTAATTTCAGTTGTGATTTTTCTTTAGTATACGGGGTTTCGTTATATGTATCTTTTCTAATGTAATTATGAATTTTCCAATGCTTAATAACTACTACACCACTTTCAAACGGTATAATAAAATTTCTCATAAATAACAACTTTAAATCATCATTACTAGCGCCTACTATTTTAACTATCTTTTTTGGAGAATTGACAAATCCATCATCATCAGCTCTCATAGCTAAATCATAGTATAGTAATCTACTACTAATAGGCATGTCTAAAAAAGCATCGCTATCTATGATTGTTTTCGCAAACATTCTTCTTTCAGCCATAATTACATCATTTACCTTTCCATATTGCTTTTAACAAACAATAAATCATATACACTAAAATTATTAAAACAATCATCAAAACAGCACATAAAATTGCACATCCTAAAATGGAAAATAATCTTCCCATTTAATTTTCCTCCTTTCTTTTCAACCATTCCCCAAATTATTACTTAATAGATTTTAAAATGACATCCTCAAAATAATCATATGTAACACCTAAAACACTTGCAGCCATCATAAATGAAATAAAACCTAACAATGTCCAGCCATATGATCTACCTGTCAACCAACTTGCAATAGTTAACATAAACATGTCATGTAAAACTATGTAAGCACAGAAAATCATGACTGCAATAACTAAAATATTTTTCCATTTAATACGTCTAATATATTTCATACTCTCTCCTTTAAATAAACTTACATTTTTTATCTTTTTTTAATTTTTCTAATTGTTTATCAGTGTAAAACCACTTACTGACATCGCCACCCCTTGACTCAACATTAGCTGCTAATTCATTAATGACATCGTATATATGAATTAATACATTCCTTAACTCATTTTCAGATGGTGTTTCTGCATATACTTCTATAGTTGTATTTCCATCTTTTACACTCTTAATAAACCTTAAATTAGAATCACTTGACGACTTTTGATTATTCATTTCTAAACACCTCACTTAATCTTATGTGTTTAATAATTTAAAATTAATTTCCATACCCCTAATTGCTTAAAAGAGTAACCCTTTTTTTCAAAAGATAAAATAAGGAGCTCTAATGAAAAAATTATGGGAGATAAGGTTACTCTTCTAAACAATTAGAAGTAGTTTAATTTAATTTTATTAATTTCTATATCTCTAACTGCTTAAGGGGGCAATCTAAAAGAGGTTTGAATAGTATAAATTTATGAATCAATTTTAATAATAAAAGGTGTTTAGTAATAGTTACATCGTAATATTTTTTTTAATAAGATTACCCCTTTAAACAGCTAGAAATATAATTTACATTTACCTCTCTTTAGATTTATAATATTTAACCAAAGAAGGTGAAATATGTTTCACTATGTTGTGACTAAAGGTAAAGTATTAATTCCTACTGAAGATTTTTCTTTAGTAAAGAAGACTACAACTATTGCTGACCCTACATCTGCTAAAGTTCATTTAGAGTACCCAAATGGTATAATAATGGACTGCATTCTTTCTGTTAATGGTGCTGACATCACTATTAACAGGGAATTGATACTGAACCCTGATGGAAACTATGAATTAAAGGAAGATTAATCTTCTTTTTTTTCAATACTTATTCCAGTTTTATTAATAACAAATTGTTTATCACCAATGTTAATTACTATTTCTTTTTCCATATTCCCTCCTAACTTTTTTCTTTTTTATAATTTGATTTTCTTTAACCCCTATTCTATAATTAGTTTTAGAAAGGAGTGTGAATCAATGCAAATAATTGGTTATCCTACTAATACTGATAATCAAAAGAAATTTAGTGAAAGACATATAGAAATTCGTAATGAAGTTGTCGATAAAGTTAAAGATGTAATCGACAAAGCTAATGTTTCTCCAGAAGTAAAACAATTAGTATTTGATGTTTTTGCAGAATTAATAGTTGCAGTACAAGAAGATGTATCAGCTGTCTTTCGCTATGCATCAAGTGATGAAAAATAATTATCAGTAGACTTATTCGTTTGAATGAGTCTTTTTATTAAAACTATATCTTGGAATGCCATTATAATAATCATTCATTTCTTTTAATTTTTTAGGATTTTCTAAATATTCAATTTCTTTTTTCTTTAAATGTATTAATTCTTTTAAACTTTGACTAATACTTTCTATAAGTTTTATTAATTTCATTTTCCATATTCCCTCCTAACTTTTTTCTTTTAATAACCTAATAATTTTAAAACTAACCATAAAATCCACCCAATTATTAATAAAACTGACAATACTAATTGTATAAATAATAATACTTTTAGTATTTTTTCATATTTCATATTTTCTCCTAACTTTTTATTTCCTTTTTTTTAATTCTTCTATTTCTTTTTCTAGTCTATCTACCTTTTCCAATTGTTTTGCTATTTTAATAAATAAACTTCCTAACTTTTCTCCTAAAAGTTCTTTTATTTCTTTTTCCATATTCCCTCCTAATTTTCACTTTATTAATCAGTATGGATGCTTTGAAATTGAAGTCTTTCTGTGATTTCATTCAAAATAATTTTTGCATTTACTACTGATATTTTTTTGTCTGCAAATATTTGTAATATTTTTTCTTCTATTTCTTCAAACATCGCAGGTGGAACACTTTGGTTTTGATTTTTTGCTGCTGTCCACCATACACCCACTCTTCTATCTAATGTTGCTTCTGGTGTTTCAACTTTTATATTTTCTTTTCTTAATATCATATTTTTCCTCCTAACTATCATTTTTTAATATCTGCATTCTTTGTTAAATAATATAGCAATTAAAATTATGTCATTTATTTCATACTTCTCTAAACCATATAAATAATTAATTAACTTTTGTTTTAACATAACAGAACTAAAGTTTTGTTCTTTAGAATTTTCTTTTTCCAGTCTATCTACCTTTTCCAATTGTTTTGCTATTTTAATAAATAAACTACCTAATTTTTCCCCTAAAAGTTCTTTGATTTTATCTTCTATCTTTTGTTCACAATTATCATCACTCATATTCATTTCATGATTTGCTTCCTCTATCATTTGTATTATTTCTTCTGTAGTACGTTCTCTAAACATTTCTTTCCCTCCTAACTTTCACTTTCTTTTTCCAGTTATTCAATTAACAATCCATCTTTATCAAACTTAAAATGTTTTTCTTCAAAAGTAACAAAAACTGGACTATTTGGCACTTCAATTTCTTTTGTAAATAATAATTCATTATTTAAGTCATAATATTTTTCAATGTATCTTGTTGTATTTTCTTTTTTCTCTATTAATTCAGTTTCTTTTAATAAATGTACTATTTCCTTTTTCACTTTAAGTTTTACCCATTCATAGGTCTCAAAATTGTTACTATCTTCTTCTTTATCATCTGTATATTGTCCTAACCATTCAGCTATTTCTTTACCATTATTTTCACTAAATGTTTTTCCATCATGGCTATATTTAATATGAAGATATTGTGTTTTTTCTTTTTCCATATTCCCTCCTAACTATCATTTTGACTATTAACCTTTATTCCATTAAAATATTTTTTGGAAAGGAGTTGCTTTTAAATGTTAGATACCAAAACTTATAAATTTTTAGATTATTTAGTAAATAAAACTACCATTACACATAAAGAGTATTTTGAATATCATAGAAAACATAAAACTAATAATTACGAGACTATTCAAATGTATGTATATTTACTTAACAATAATTACATTATGTTAAGAGATGATAAAATACATTACACTTATCAAACTAATGTGATTGTAAAATATTACAAAGAAAATAAATTAAACAACATATTTATAAATCACATCTTACCTTACATACACGAATTTTTTATATTTTTAATAGGATTGCTAACACCATACCTATTACAAATAATAAAGTATATTTTAAAAATCTCACATTTGATTTAATTTCAAATATAGTTTTCATTAAATCTATAACTTCTCCATCTCTCCAAATATGTTCTTTAAACATTGGATGCAATTTATCAAGTTTATAGTCTTTCATATTCCCTCCTAACTATCATTTTCTTTTGGTATTTTTTCTTCAAAGTTGCGAATATATTCACATACGTTTTTAAAAAAAATTTCATTATCTACATTATATTTTTCCAGTATCTCAAATAATCTTCCAAGTTTAATAACTTCTGGATTATTTTCATATAAACATAATGTATTCTTATGAATCCCAGTAATTTCAGATGCTTTTTCCAAAGTCCAATTATTACGTGAACGTATGCTTTTGAGTTCTCTTCCTATTTGCTCAATACACATATTTACCTCCTATCTGGCTACCATTATACGTGAATATATTCCCGTTGTCAATTGCTTTTGTGAAAAAATTCGCAATTTTGTTGATTTTTTACGTTTTTTTGTGTATAATCTTCACAGAAAGGGGAAAACATGGAAAATAATTTTAAAACAAATTTAAAAATTATTAGAGAACAAAAAAATCTATCGCAACAAGATGTAGCTGATAAAATAGGTGTTGATCGTTCAACTATTGGCTATTGGGAAAATGGAAAAGCAGACCCAACAATGGTTAATGTAATAAAATTAGCAGAAGCGTTAGATGTAGACTTAGTCACTCTAATCGGAGGTGAATTAAATTTTGACAATGCAGAGATTATACCCATTACAAATGATACAGTGCAAATACCTGTACTAGGTACTATTAAAGCAGGTATTCCAATTGAAGCACAAGAAGATATATTAGAATATATAGAAATACCTAAACAATGGACCAAAGGCGGAAGAAGCTTTTATGGTCTTAAAATAAGTGGCGATAGTATGTTCCCTAAATATAGTGAAAAAGATATTGTTATATTTGAACAGACAAATGACTACTCTATTGCTAATAATAAAGACTGCGCTATTATGGTAAATGGATTTGATGCTACTTTTAAAAATGTCACTATAAATGAAAATGGTATTATGTTGATACCACTTAATCCTAATAATCAGGACAACTACTTACCTACTTTTTATAATAAAGAGCAAATAGAAAACTTACCTGTTAAAATCATTGGTATTGCAAGAGAAAAGAGGACAAGACTGTAAAGGAAGTGAAAGATATGACAGAGACAGAAACTGAAGAAAAAGTAAAAAATGAAACTGTAACAGAAGAAGTTAAACCTAAAGATAAAATAGATTATGCTTGTGATAATTTTAAGGAAATGTCTAAGAATATAATAAATCAAAAGTTTAAATATATGAAAAGAAAGGAGTAAAAAAGTAAAAATATTGGGTATTGACACAATCACCACTTTATTATAAAATGTAAGTGTGATGTGCTTCAGTATCCCGTGTGGACTGAAGACTTTTTTGTATTATGAAAGAATTTAAAACAATAAATGAACAAATAGATATTCTCAAAAATAGAGGTCTAATTTTTAATGACGAAAATAAAGCAAAAGATTTATTAATTTCTAATAACTATTATAATATAATAAATGGCTATAAAGATTTATTTATTACACTTGGAACAAAAGACAACTTTTTAAATGGTACAACTTTTGAAGAAATTTATTCTTTATATGATTTTGATAAAAAAATAAAAGATATTTTATTAGAATATATATTAAAAATAGAAAACAATTTGCGCTCTTACATCGCTTATTATTTTTCTAAATTTCATGGCAATGACAATTATTTAAAACTTGATAGTTTTGATAATTTTAATAATTTATCTAATGTTTCTATAGATACTAAACAAAAAAGAATAAAAAATATCCAAGATTTAATAGCAAATATACATAAAGAAATTGGAAAAACTATCAATGCTAAAAACTATATTAACCATTATCTAGTAAATTACGGATTTGTACCCATGTGGGTTCTAGTTAATATATTATCTTTTGGAACTTTATCTAAATTTTTAGAACTTATGAAGCAAAATGAAAGAATATATATATCTCAACATTACAATATATCAGAAAATGAATTAATACAGCATACAAAAATGCTTGCTTATTTTAGAAACCTCTGTGCACATGATGACAGAATATATAACACTAAACTTCCAAAATATTTATATATACCAGATAATAAATACCACACTTTATTAAATATACCTAAACACAATAATATGTATTTATATGGTAAAAACGATTTATTTTCACTAATAATTACGCTCAAAGTAATGTTATTACCAGAAGAATTTAATACTTTGTATAACAAAATAAATGGTCGAATAATAAGCTTAAGTAAAAAAATGTACGTTATTTCAATTGATGATGTATTAAATAAAATGAATTTCCCAAAAAATTGGCAAGAAATAAAAAAGTTCTAGGTCCTAACAGGTTTCCTAGACACTATCAATAATAATTATATGCAAAAAATAAATAAGTATGCTAGTATAGATACTTAATAGAAAGGAAATATTAAGTATGGGAATAAAAGAACTATTAAGGGGAATAGTAACACAACAAGAATTACTAAACTATTATATTGTGAAAATAATTGTAAAAATTGTAGAAAAATAATGTATTACGAAGAGTATTATAATAATAAAATTAGAATTAATTTGTTATTTGCTGATGTTAAATTTAAAGTTGTACTAGAAAAAAGAGAAAAATATTATCTATTAATTACAGGTTACTATATCAATTATGAATATAGATTAAACAAAGAGATTCAAAAAGCAAATTTGTTTTCACAACAGAAAACGCCACTTGATTAAGTTCAAATGACGTCTCCAGAATCTCCTTTTACCATTGGTAAATGAGAAAATATAACTGAGATGGTGCCAAGCACTAAATTAAAAATCATACATCAGTTATAGACCAGACAAAGCATATTGCTTTCGGTACAAATAATATATCAAAAAATATATCATTTGTCAATTATAGTATATTTAATTCAAACAAAATTATGTATGTAAAATAAAACAAAACATCCCTGATTAAGGGATGCTGAAAAACCAAAAGTCGTCAAAAAAATACAAATTTAGTTATTGCAGTGAACTATAATTGTATAGGTTTTTCTATACAATTATAGCATACGGCAGACGATGTCCGCAACCTAACATAATAAAAAAATAAGCAAACCTCCTTGAAATAGTTTGCC
>CANQQR010000011.1 GCA_947626035.1 uncultured Bacilli bacterium
TAAAAAATTCATAAAAAATAAGGTATAATAGAAGTAAAAGATAGATTATTCATCTATCTCTTGACTGAACTGTAACCCTTCCAGCCATTACATAACTTATAATCATGTTCTCCACAAAATAATTCAATCTGTTTTATAATGCCAATGATTTTTTCCTTTCGCTTATTTTTCTAATTTTTAAGGCTTGAACATAACTTGGTGTAATTTCTTCATAAGTAACTGTAAAATATACTAATTCCTGAGTATTTTCATACTTATTTATTAATATTTACTTTTGATACACTTATGATAAATCTTCTAACTCTGGTTTAGTATCTTGTCGCATAAATCTAAAAAAGACTAAGATATATGTGCATTAAGTCATCTTAGTCTTAAATATTTTTTATAAATTATTTTTCACAATAAATATAGATATTGTATTTTATTCATTATTCATTTTTTCTTTGATAGCCGCGATGGCTGCTGCAAGTCTTGCAAGTGGTACTCTATATGGACTACAAGATACATAGTCTAGTCCTATGTTATGGCAAAATTCTATGCTGCTTGCTTCTCCACCATGTTCGCCACATATACCTAATTTAATATCAGGTCTAGTTTTTCTACCCTTTTCTACTGCAATCTTCATAAGTTCTCCAACGCCTTCTTGATCTACTTTTGCAAATGGATCACTTTCAAAAATACCTCTTTTGTAGTAATCGTTTAAGAATTTAGATGCATCATCTCTACTGAAACCAAATGTTAGTTGAGTTAAATCGTTTGTACCAAAACTAAAGAACTCAGCATGTTTAGCAAGTTTGTCTGCAATAATAGCAGCTCTTGGAACTTCAATCATAGTACCAACTTTATATTTAATATCTACTTTGCTTTCTTTTATAATCCTATCAGCTTCTTCTACTATTAAAGATTTAACAAATTTAATTTCGTTTTCGTCTCCCACTAAAGGTATCATGATTTCAGGTTCTACTTTTATACCATCTTTACTTACATTAATAGCCGCTTCTATTATTGCTCTTGTTTGCATTTTTGCTATTTCAGGGTAAGTAACGTCAAGTCTACAACCACGATGACCCATCATAGGATTAAATTCTTTTAAACTTTCAACTCTTGACTTTAATGCTTCAAAAGTCATACCTAAGCTTTCAGCAAGTGGTTTTATTTCTTCATCTGTGTGTGGTAAGAATTCATGTAGTGGTGGGTCTAATAGTCTTATGTTAACCCCATAGCCGTTCATTGCTTTAAATAATCCTTCAAAGTCTTCTCTTTGATAAGGTAGTATTTTATCTAGTGCTTCTTCTCTTGCTTCTTTACTGTCAGCAGTTATCATTCTTCTAAAGTTAAATATTCTAGTTTCTTCAAAGAACATGTGTTCAGTTCTACATAAGCCTATTCCTTCAGCACCGAATTTGCGTGCTTCCATAGCGTCTTTTGGTGTGTCAGCATTAGTTCTAATTTTAAGTCTTCTTGCTTCATCAGCCCATTTCATAAAAATTTCAAAGTTTCCACTTATACTAGGACTTTCAGTTTGAATTTTTTCGCCATAGACATTACCAGTAGAACCATCTAAACTCATGTAGTCTCCTTCTTTAAATGTAGTTCCGTCTTCTGTAGTAATTGTCTTTTTTTCTTCATCTATTTTAAGAGAGCCACAACCAGATACACAGCAAGTTCCCATACCACGTGCTACTACGGCAGCATGACTTGTCATTCCACCTCTTATAGTTAAAATACCATGAGCAAGGTTCATTCCCTCGATATCTTCTGGACTTGTTTCAAGTCTTACTAAAAGTAAATCTTTTTCTCCATTGTTATATGCTTCCATAACATCATTAGCAGTAAAATATATTTTACCAGTAGCTGCTCCAGGACTAGCTGCTAGACCAGTTGCTATTACTTTACTTTGTTTTAATGCTGACTCTTCAAAAGTAGGATGAAGTAATTGATCTAATTGTTTAGGTTCAACCCTAAGTAATGCTTCTTCTTTAGTTATCATACCTTCGTTTACTAAATCAACTGCAATTTTTAAAGCAGCTTCTGCAGTTCTTTTTCCGTTTCTTGTTTGAAGCATGAATAACTTACCATTTTCAATAGTAAATTCCATGTCTTGCATATCTTTGTAGTGATTTTCTAGGGTTTCACAGATTTTTACAAAAGATTCATAGCACTCTGGCATAACATTTTTTAATGTGTCTATACTTGCTGGAGTACGAATACCTGCAACTACGTCTTCCCCTTGAGCGTTCATTAAATATTCTCCATAAAGTTTCTTTTCGCCAGTAGCAGGATTTCTTGTAAATGCAACACCTGTTCCGCTAGTTTCGCCACGGTTACCATATACCATTTCTTGTACATTTACAGCAGTACCCCAACTTGATGGAATATCATTAAGTCTTCTATAAGTGATAGCCCTGTCGTTATTCCAACTTCTAAAAACAGCTTTTACAGCTTCTAGTAATTGAATTTTAGGGTCTTGTGGGAATTCACTACCAGCATGACGTTTATATTCTTCTTTATAAATGTCTACTACTTCCATTAAATCTTCACTAGTTAATTCTGTATCAAATTTAACACCTTTTTCTTCTTTTATAGCATCAAATTTTCTTTCAAAACTAGATTTAGGAAATCCCATTACGACATCTGCAAACATTTGAATAAATCTTCTATAAGAATCGTAAACAAATCTTGGGTCATTTGTCTCTTCTGAGAAAGACTTAGCAACTAAATCATTAAGTCCAAGGTTTAATACAGTGTCCATCATACCTGGCATACTAGCCCTTGCACCACTTCTTACACTAACTAAAAGTGGGTTTTTAGGGTCTCCCATAACCTTTCCTGTCTTTTTTTCAAGGTCACTAAGTTTACTAAAAATTTCTTCTTCTACTTCTTTACTAAGAGTTTCTCCATCTTCATAATATTTTGTACAAGCCTCAGTAGTTACAGTAAAGCCACTTGGTACAGGTAAACCAATGTTGGTCATTTCAGCCAAATTAGCGCCTTTTCCACCAAGCAAATTTCTCATATCTTTGTTGCCTTCATTAAACATATAAACATATTTAGCCATATTTTTTCCTCCATTCTATTATAGTATAGAAAAATAAAAATATTATAATCTGCTTCTAGGATGACTTTTAAAATATACTTCTTTTAGTCTTTCACTAGTAACGTGAGTATAAACTTCTGTTGTGTTTATGTTTTTGTGTCCTAGCATTTCTTGAACGCTTCTTAAATCGCATCCATTATCAAGTAAATGTGTCGCAAAAGTGTGTCTTAGTGTATGGGGACTAACTTTTACTTTAACAGAAACTTTATTAATAATACTATCAATTATTTTTGCTATACCTCTAGTTGTAATATTAGCACCGTTTTTGTTTAGGAGCAAGAATTCGCTTCTTTTCCCGTCAAGTAGTTTACATCTTAGTTTGTCTTTATATTCTATAATTGCATCTAACGCATAATCTCCAAAAAAGACAAATCTTTCGTAGCTACCTTTTCCTAATATTCTAATACGTTTATTTTCCATATCTATGTCATTTAGTTTTATATTAACAAGTTCGCTTACCCTGACGCCTGTGTCATAAAGAAGTTCTAAGATAAGATAGTTTCTTAAACCCAAAGGACCTTCTTTACTGACATTAAGCATATTTGTAAATTCATTATATTGTACAAAATTAGGTAATTTTTTTTCTTTTTTAGGGTACATTATATTTGAAGCAGGATTTACTGACATAATTTTACTTTCTTTCATGAATTTATAAAAACTTTTTAATGAACTTATTTTTCTACTAACAGTACTAGCCTTATTGTTATGGTCGAAAAGTAAGAGTAAGTATTTTTTTATATCTTCTTTATTAACTAAATTTAAGTTTTTATTTATGAAATTTAAAAATTCTTCTAAGTCTTTTCTATAATTTATGATAGTTAGTTCAGAGTAATTTTTGTTATTACTTAAATAATCAAGGAATAAATCAATATAATTCATAAAAACCGCCTATTTAACTTTAGTTTTTACTTTTTTATCACTATATGTTACGCATATTATGACATTATTCATTGAGGTATTATCAATTGGGCTAGTTAGCATTGTTCCACTTTTATCGTCTCCACTTATGTAGTCAAGTCTTATAAGTGTTCCAATAGTTACATCAGTACAGCTGTTACTTAGTAAATCTAAATTGTCCATTCCATATTTATATGCAGCATCAAGTGCTAGATCGATTTTACTATCATATAATTTTTGTTTAGAATTTCCTTCATAATCTATTAGACTTGGTATAACTAGAAGTGCTAAAAGTAAAATAAGTGTGATGCTAAGTGTCACTTCTACCATAGTAAATCCTTTTTTGTTCATTTTAATTCACCTACTATTAATAATATATCACATTTATGTTTAAAACAAAAGAATTTAACGGAAAGTTACTTATACTTACAATAGTTTTTATATCATTTTTTTCTTGTAAGACGGGCTTGTTTATTATATAATAATTATTAGAATAAGAGGGTGTAATATGAAAGAATTTAATTTTGAAAAAATACCTATCGTCGAAATAGCAAATGAGATAATTATTGATGCAGTTAATAAAGGCGCTAGTGATATTCACTTTGATCCTACTAAAGATGATTTAAAAATTCGTTTTAGAATAGATGGAATATTAAGTGACTATGGTACTGTTCCAAATAAGTATAAAAGAAATATGATAAGTCGTATTAAAATGATAGCTGGAATGAATATAATGGAAACTCGTCTTCCACAAGATGGTGCTATTAAAAGTAAGATTGGCGATAGACTTTTAGATTTGCGTGTGTCTACTCTTCCAACAAATAATGCTGAAAAAATAGTTATTCGTATACTTGACTATTCTATGAGTTTAGCTGGACTTGACAATTTAGGTTTTAGTAAAGAAAGTATGGAGAAAATAAATAAGTTAATTAGAATTCCAAATGGTATTATATTAGTTACAGGTGCTACTGGTACTGGTAAAACTACTACACTTTATTCAATTTTACAAAAGTTAAATACAGAAAGTGTTAATATTATAACTGTTGAAGATCCAGTTGAGATGGACATAGCTGGAATTAACCAAGTTCAAGTTCAAACTGAAATTGGTCTTACGTTTGCAACTATTTTAAGAAGTATTCTTCGTCAAGACCCTAATATTATAATGATTGGAGAAATTCGTGATGATGAGACTGCAAGAATTGCGGTTAGAGCTTCAATTACTGGACATTTAGTTTTAAGTACACTACACACTAATAATAGTTTAAATACAATCGAGCGTCTTACTGATATGGATGTTGAAAGATATTTATTAGGTAGTAGCCTTGAGGGAATTATTTCACAAAGATTAGCAAGACAGGTTTGTCCATTTTGTAGAATTAAGAGAACTACAACAGATTATGAGAGAAATGTTTTTAAGACTGTATTAGGTAGAGATGTAACTGAGATGTATGTTGCAAATAAAGAAGGATGTGCTAGATGTAATCATGGTTATAAGGGTCGTTTAGCTATATTGGAAGTTTTAATTATGAATGATAAAATTAAAGATGCAATTACAAACAGTGCTCCAAAACATGTTTTAAAAGAATTAGTTTATACTGGCGAAGTTGTTACTTTACTTCAAGATGGACTTAATAAAGTGTTATTAGGAGAAACAACATTTGAAGAAATATTAAAAATAATAGATTTAGAAAATGATATGACAAGTTATAATGATGATAATTTAAAAGCTAATTTAAAAATAGCAGAACAAGCACATAAAAATATGGCACAACAAGAAGTAACTACTGGTTCTACCCCAACAATGATTAATCCAAATAATATTCCAGGTGGGCAATCAGCATTTAATTTAGAAACTATTGAACTTTAAAAACTCAGCCAAAACTGAGTTTTATTTTCTATATTTTAATTTTCTGCTAAGGCACAACTACTTCCATCTGCAAATTCTTTTACTGTATATGGATCATTTGATAAACCACTACCCTCAAATTCTACACATGATTTTAGGGAGATTACTGGACGGACGACGGTATTCACATCAGACACGAATATATTCCAGAACCCACCTGAGCTCCACATATTAAATACAGCAGAAGAACTCATAGAATATGCTGGGGTCATTGTCCACCAATTTTCATCGCCAGTTACACTATTACCAAGTGAATTTCTTATGTAATAAACATCTGAATTTGTTTCGCTATATATTCCTCCAGCATATACTATCTCATCTGCGGTCATCAAACCTATTGGCTTTGTTAGAGCACCGTTACCACCAGAAGCTTGACTTACACTAAACATATCTTTTACTCTTTCGTTTTCTGGTGTGTCTTCATTTAAATTTCCATCTTCTTTTATTCCACATTTAAACCCTGGATGATATTTATTTGTATAAAATTTTGTAAAGCCATTAAAATCTATACGATTATTTGTATCTCCAATCGGTTTCCATCCTGTTTGTGTACTTCTATCATTACAATATATTGCTGTTTTACTTATGTATTTATCATAATTAGTCTCTAGATTATTTTCATACCATATATCTAATTCTGTCTTTATCATACTTGGATATGTATTATCTCTATTTGCTTCTAAACTATCATTTTCGCCATACATGTAACCTACACTCCTAATTCCAGAAACATCATTATATACATTTTCATTTATATATCCTTCCTCTGTTTCTGGACTAGTTCCTGCATATAGTAGTCTTATGCTCTCGTCTTCATTCATTCTTATTATTCTCCAGTAAAATTTACCAAAATATACCCAGTTGTCTTCTGAGGACCCTGCATAATAGTATACTTTATTACCGTCTTCTGTATATTTTCCATCTTCATAATAATGTTTTGCTTCTGTTACTATACTGTCGTATGGAGCATTATCGTCTTCTCTTTTTACTGCATCCTTGAATTTATCTTCAAAGAAAACAAGGGATTTACTTATCTTATACTCTCCTATCTTTAAATTACCTTTTATAGTTTTACCCATATCGTCACTTTGATTTTCATTCTCTTTACTTACATATCTAAATTCTATCTTATATTCTTGTTTCTCTTTATCTTGTATTTCTATATTTGATAGTAATTTTTTTGTTGTAGCTTTACTACTTTTTGGAACTGGCATAAATTCATTCATACTAGAACCACTTCCACTTGTACATGTTATTTTATATTCTAAATAATCATTTACAAATGTATTTATTAAGTTTTCCATTAATATATCATAATAATATACATCTCCACTTTTATTTTCTACACTAAATGTTTTGGATGTTTCCCATCCAGGTTTTACCTCATCACTTTTTAATTCTGCATTATCTGTAAATATTATCTTTAACTCGTCTGTTTCTACTACCATGTCTTTTCCACTACCTATTATTTGTGCTGTCCAATATGCTGCACTAAAACCTATTGTTACCATTAACATAAATACAATTCCTATAATTAAATATTTCTTCTTTGCTTCCATTTCTTTCATTCCTTTCTCTTTAAACGCAAAAAAAATACATAGAAAAACTCTATGTACTTATGTGCATTAAAAAACTATAAAGGTTATTTGTAGTTAACCCCCCCCGATTTTCAAACTAATGTTTTCGAAAGAGATTATTTTCTTCATAGTTTTCTTATTCTCCTTAACATAATTTAATTATAGTTTATACTTTTGTTACTGTCAATTATATTTATTAAATTATACTAATCTTTTAACACAAGTAATATCTATTCCTAATTTTTTTGCTTCTTTTATTACTTTCTCTCTTGCTTCTTCTAATTCTTCAAATGCTCTTTTATCTGTTTCTATAATGTCTTCTATTATTTCTCCTTTTGTGTTTATATAAACATAAAAGTCATTATTTACAATTCCATAAACAAAATCTTCTATATAAATTTGTTCTATTTCTTTTAGATCAATTCCTTTTTTTAGTTTTTTAATTGAATTAATTCTATTTAATGTTGTTGTAAATTCTAAAGCGTTTCTTACTTCTCTTACTACGTCTCTTGCTGGTAAGTAATATACTTCACGTGAGTTATCAAAATTTATTGGCATAATTGTGTCTTTTGTTCTAGATGTTGTAGATACAATAACAGCTTTATCAGTAAAATCATAATAAAATCTACCAATACCGCGATTTAAATTTCTTTCACGCATAGGTATAACATCATGATATTCTACTACATAAGTAGGTGTAACTAATACATTGTCTATACGATACTTAGTTTTTCTACTTTCTTCTACCATCATATCTGATATTTTTTTACAAGCAATAAATACATCTTCATTACTAAATTTAGGTACTAAACTATATCTTAATTCATTTAAAAATACTGTATTACCATTTCTAAAGCCAGTTACTCTTGATATGTATTCGTGAGTTTCTGCGTCTTCAAATCTTATATGAAATCCATGTGGGTTTCTAAGTGCAAAATCGAAAAGTGAATGAGCATGTCCTCCAATTCTCATGCAGGAGTCAGTTCTTTCTCCATGAGTCATGTTACAAGGATTAGTAAAGTTTCCTACTATTACTCTTATTTTTTTGCTTCCTAAATCTATAACTTCATTAAATGTTGGTACACATACTTTGTCTCTATCAAAACACATAAGGGTATAATTAATTGCTTCATTAAGTCTTTCATTTCCTTTAGTTTTATGAATAGCTGCGTTTACACCTGAATTAGATTTTATAAGGCTTGCATCTTTTTTGGTTAATACCATACTATAGATATTTGATGCAACACTAAATACGTTAGCATCTTGTAAAATCTTAATTAATGATAAGTTTACTTCTTTATCTTGACCTAATCCAATGAGTTTATTTTTTTCTTCCATGTAAGATACATAATAATGTGATATAAAGTCTCCTAAATTATAAAGTGTACCTTCCATATTTATATTTTCACTAGATAATAGTTCTTGAAAGCTAAGTGGTATTTTATGTAGTTTATATTTTTTCATAACTTGAAGTAATGATTTATAGATTTCATCATTATTTAAAATATTTTTTCTTAATGCACTTACATTTAAATTAGATAAAATACTAAAAATGTCATTATTTTGTTCTATTACATGTTTAATTTTAACAATGCTTTTGTCAGTTTTAACTGCATAATCGATATATTGTTTTTTATCAAACATATTTATACTCTTTATAATTCCAATTAAAGGTTTAATACATTCTTTTAAGTTTTCTATAATTGTTTTATCTATAATCACACTTTCGCCATGAACATAAAATTTTAAAAGTTCTATAACATCTACATTATAACCTAGTTTATTTAATTCGCTATTTATGTATTTAATAATGTACGTGTTAGGATTATATCTAGTCATTTCAAGTATACCAAAGCAAATTGCTTTTTCGTTTCCATCTACTGGTATTTCTTCTTTTATATTACATTCTCTATAAAAATCATATGTTTTTCTATATTCTTCTCTACTAAATACTAAATAATCATTAATTATATTTCTAATTTGAGTTAGCCATTCGCCATTATTAGTGATTAAAAAGTTGCTACATAAATAATTTAGATAAATTTCAAATGAGGTGTCTTTGTATTTAGGAAATCTTTTTTTGAAGTTTGAGTCTAATTTTTCTACTAATAGATTAATTAAATAAGTGATTTTTTTAGTTTCTTTATTTTGTAAGGCATCTTTGAACATTGTAAATAAGCTTACATCAGTACTATTTACTTTTGTATATTCATATTGTTTTAATGTGTCATATAAAGTTTCGGCATCAGTTTTTGTATAATCCAAGTTTGGAAATAAATCTATAACTTTTATTAGCATATCTTTAGGTAATCTTAAAATATCTTGTATGCTTTCGTTATCTATGTATTTAATAATTTTAGGTCCAAAAGCTGATTCCATCATATCAAGATTTTCTTTTGTCACTTTATATTTTTCAGATAAATAGTCTCTTAGTATTAAATATATTTCATGGTTATAGAAGAAATGAAAACTTGTGTTATGTAAAACTTGCTCTAGGATTTTTTCTATATAGTAATCGTCTAAAGATACATAAATTCTAAGTAAATCTTTTTTTGTGATTATTACATTTATAAATTTGTCTATAAATTCGTCTGCAAATATTACATTACTTGTAATTAGTTTTTTTAATTCTAATATATTAAAGTTAACATCTTTTGAAGTATATTTTCCTTGCATATAATCTAGTAAATTTTTAAAGAATAATTCACTTTCTTTTTTATAGTCAGCTAATAATATAAATGTTTCTACTATGTTTTCTCCATTATAAAATATTCTATATAATCCATCAAAGTCAAAACGACTTTTTCTTTTTCCACATTTTGCTTTTACAAGAATATCTAGTAGTTCTAAATCGTCTTTTATTATTCTATATAATTTACTAGGAATAAAGTAGTTTTTAAATTTTTCTTGATTATTTTTTACATAGTCACATAGATATTTGTGTACTAATTCATTTTTGTCAAAAGAAAGGACAAAGTTAAAATAATCATTTTCTAAAAACCATATGATGTCTTCTTCTTTTAATACTTTATCGTTTTTACCTAATGTTAAATTTAAATATAATGAGTCACTAGTATTATTTGATTTGTAAATAGAATTAAATTTTTCTAATAAATTATTATCTTTTAAGAATGCTAAGTAACCACTTTCAGGCATAGTTATAAAATCTACTACACCTTTTTCAAATGCTACTTTATATAGTGTATCACGTTTAATAAAATCTAGTTTAGTTATTATTGCATACCAAATATGCATGCTGTTTTTTATTGTAAAGTCATTAGAAGTTTTTATTTTAGATATGATAATATCAAATACTTTTTCGTTACCATTTAAGAATAATATAATTGCGCCTATTAAATCAAGATTTTGTGTATCGTTAATGTATTTATTTTCTAAAGAGTCAATTAGTTCGTTAGAAAATGTAAGTATACCATTATGTGAGTAAAAATTATCTAATATGTCTACTCTTTTATATGGAATAACATATTCATTTATGAATGATGATACTGAGTCACATTCATATGCATCCCAATTAAAGGTATTAAAGGAAAAGTTAGGGTCCATCATAAATGATTTGTATGTTTCTTTTATTTCTTTAATTTGTTCTTCTGTAAAATTATATTCTGGATTTTCATAGAATTCTAATATAGAAGAAAAACTTAGAGAGTATGGATTTTTAAAAAGATGGACTAGAATTTCTTCTAAAGTTTTTTCGTGTTTATTTATAATTTGTTCTATTATAGGATTATCAGAATATATTTCACGATTTAAAATTAAATTAGCAGCATTAGTAGTTTCTAGTGCTTTTTCATGCTCTATAATTTTGTCTAAAACATATATAAAAGTTTCTTCGTCTTTTGAAAGAATGAATAATTCTTCTTTAGAAAAATTAAAGTTATGTTTGTTTACTTTCTTTAATATTTTTGTTTTTATTTGTTCAAATAAAGTGTTTTTCATTTTCATTTCCTCACTATCTAGAAGTGCTTAATTTTTAGCACATACCTACGTATTTTAACACATTATTTTACTATATACAATATTATTTTTAAGTTGACAAAAACCTGATATTTCTACCAGGTTATATTTTATAAATTTGGTACTGTAATTCCTAAAGTTTTAGCAACACTCATTACTTTTTTTCTTGCGTCTTCTAGTTCTATTAAGGCTCTTTCGTCATTTGTTATTATATCTTCTATGATTTCTCCTTTACTATTTATATAAATATAGAAGTCATTATTTGCTATTCCATATACAAAATCGTCAATGTATATAACTTGAATTGATATTAATTCTTCTTGATTTTGAAGTCTTTTTATTGCATTAATTCTGTTTACTATTGAAGTAAATTCAGTTAAATCTTTTACTACTCTCACTTCGTCTCTTGCAGGTAAATAATATACTTCATGTGAGTTATCAAAGTTTATAGGAACTATACTTTCTTTTTCTTTTGAAGTTGTTGATACTATGACTGCTCTTCCGTTATAGTCAGTATAAAAGTTACCTAATCCTTTATTTAAGTTTGTTTCAGTTAAAGGAATGGAATCATAATATTCTGTTACACATTGTGGTGTAAGTAAGACGTTTTCAATAGCATAGCCACTACTAGCGCTTGCCACTATTAGCATATCAGATATTTTTTTACAAGCGTTAAATATATCAGTGTTAGTAAATTTAGAGTTTAAGCTATATCTTAGTTCGTTTAAAAATACAGTATTACCATTTCTAAAACCGGTTACTCTTGATATATATTCGTGAGTTTCTGCATCTTCAAATCTTATATGAAATCCATGAGGGTCTTTAATTACAAAATCAAATAGACTTTCAGCATACCCTCCAATTCTCATACATGCACCAGTTCTTTCTCCATGTGTTATAGTGGATGGATTAGTGAAGTTTCCTACTACTACTCTTAGTTTTTTTCCGCCTAAATCTATTATTTCATTAAGTGTAGGCACACATACTTTATCTCTTTTAAAACATTCAAGGGTATAATCAATTGCTTCGTCTAATCTTTTATTTCCTTTAATTTTATAGATTGCTTCGTTAGGGCCAGGGTTAGATTTTATAAGTCTTTCGTCTTCTTTAGTTAAAACTATACTATAAATGTTAGATGCAACACTAAATACACTCGCGTCTTTTAAAATCTTTATTAGTGGAATTGTAACGTCTTTCTTTTCTCCTGTCATAGTAAGTCTATTAACTTCATCCATATAAGATAAATAATAGTAAGATATGAAGTCGCCTAAATTATCTAAAGTATCTCCCATGTTTATAGTATCACTTGATAAAAATTCTTGGAAAGTTAGAGGTATTTTATGTAGTTTATATTTTTTCATAACAGAAATTAATGAGTTATAAATTCCATCGTTATTTAAAACATTATTTCTTAAAGCATTTATATTTAGTCCTGTTAAGATATGGTATACGTCTTCGTTTGGTTCGATTATATGTTTTATTTTAACTTTTGCATTGCTATCTAGTCTTGCTCTTATAATTAGTATCTCTTTTGTGTAATCGTCTATTTCTTTTACTATTTTTGATAAAAGTTTAATACATTTTTTTATATCACTAATATTTTTGTAATCAATACCTGATTTTTCTCCATAAACATAAAATTTTAAAATATCTTCTGTTGTAGCATTTAGTTTAGTTACTTTATATAGTTTTGCAAATTCTTCTTTAATTCTTTTATCTAGTAAATCAAAAGCTACTTTACCAAATTTAAAAAATCGTTTATCATTTTTGTTTTTTATGCTCCATAATATTCCTAGACATATTGCTTTTTCATTTCCATCAAGTGGTGTTATTTCTCTTATATTACATTCGTTATAAAAGTCATATGTTTTTCTATATTCTTCTCTTCTAAATGTTAGATAGTCATTAATTATATTTCTTATTTTATTTAAGGCATCTATGCTATTAGTTTTGTATTCTTCACATAGTTCTCTTAAGTATGTGTCAAAATTAGTACCTTTATATTTAGGAAATCTATTTACAAAGTTTGATTCTAAAGACCCTTCAAGTTTTGTAGTTAGTGCACTTGATAAGATTAGGATTAATTCGTTTAGTCTTACTTCATTTCTACTTTGAAGAGCTTCTTTAAAATGAGTAAATAAACTTGCTTCTTCACTGTATACTTTTGTATATTCATATTGTTTTACTGTGTCATAAAGTGTTAAAGCATCATTTTCTGTATAGGTTGTATTAGGAAATATAGCAATAATTTTTTTAAGGTCTTCTTTAGATAGTTTTAAAATTTCTTGTATGGTTTCATTTTCAATATATTTGATTATAAGTGGACCAAAGGCATTTTCCATTAAGTCAAGGTTTTCTAAAGGAACTTCATATTTATTACTTAAATAGTTTTTTAAGACTAAATAATTTTCATGATTATAGAAAAACGAATAGTCTTCATTAAGCATTACTTTATATAAAATTGTTTCTATATAGTAGTCTCCTAAATTAATATATATTTTTAATATTTCATTATTATTAATAATCATTTCTAAATAGTTTTTTATAAATTCATCTGCTATTTGTATGTTATTAGAAAGTAGTTCATTTAAACTTTTTACATTAAAAGTTACTTTTTTGTTTCTATAACCAATTTCGTAATCTAATAGTTCAAAAGCTTCAGTAGGGTCTGTTTTGTTATAAGCCATTTTGAATAAGTTAACGAAATCATATGTGTCACTAGTTTCGCCAAATCTTATTTTCATAAGTAGATTTATTAATTTATCATTAATGAATATTGGTAAAACATAATCTTTAAATTCACTTTTATTCTTTCTTATATATGTAAGTAATGAATTTAAAATTAAATTATTTGAGTCATGTATTAGAAATGATAGTACATAGTCAAAGTAACCATGTTCTAGTAACCACGTGATGTCTTCTTTGCTTTTTAGTGCACTACTTTTATCAACACTGTCTATAAACATAGGTGTTATGTGGTTTCTAGACTTATAAAGAGAATCAAATTCTTCTAATAAATCGTTCTTTTTTAGAAATTCAAAATACTGACTACCAGGAATAAATAAAAATTCTGTTACACCTTTTTTTATAGTGGCTTTATAAAGTTTTTCTTTTTGTTCTGTATCTAATAAACTAATAATTTCCCACCATAATGTGAGACTATCTTCTATGTCAAAACTATCTAACGAATTAATTTTATCTATTATAAAGTCAAAAAATTTTTCGTCTCCATTTAGAAATAGTATAATCGCGTCTATTAGATTAAAGTTTTGTCTATCGTTATAGAATTTGTCTTCTATATGTGATATTAAATCTATTGAAGAGATATGACTAGAATTTTTTTCAAATATTATATTTAGTAAATCTATTCTGTTATTAGGTATAATAAATTCTTCTAAAAATTTAACAGTTTCATTCATATCATTATAATATGAAGCCCATCTAAAATTTTTAACTTTAAATGTTGGATCTTTCATTAGTTTTGTGTAGAGATTTCTTATTTCTTCTTCATTTTCTTTAGTTAATTCAGTTTCTTCCATATTATAGTAGTCATAAAAATTTATATAAGATAGTGTTAGTGGATTTCTAAATAAATTTATTAGATATTCTGTTAGGTCTTTTTTCCTTTTAAATAAAGCTGTTTCAAATAGCGGATTAAATACTGAGTCTTGTATTGTGTCGTCTAAAATTAATGTTACAATATTACTGTTATTTAAAATACTCATGTTGTTCATTATTATTTCTATTAAATAATTAGCTGTTTTTCCATCTTTTGATAAAACAAATAATTCGTCTTCTGTAAAATTAAAGTCATTATTATTTATTTTTTTTAATATATTCAAGTTTATTTCATTAAACATTTAATCACCTACTTTGTTTCGTTATTGTTTTTTATTTCTAGTTTTTTGTGTTCTTTATTTATTTTATTTATAAAAAATGCTTTTTTAGTATCTAGTACTAGTTCTCCTCTAAATACTACATAATCATTAACTTTTATGTCTTCTGTTAATACGTCTTTATTAAAGAATATAAATTTTCCGTTTTCACTTATTATTTCTCCTGTGAAACCGTCATATTTGACTATTTTACCATAATCTTTCATAAACTTAACACCTCTATTCCTAATTTTTTTGCTTCTTTTATTACTTTAGTCCTTGCTTCTTCTAGTTCTATTAAAGCCCTTTCGTCGCCTATAATTATATCATATTTTATTTCGCCTTTTGTATTTATATAAATATAGAAGTCGTTATTTACTATTCCGTAAACAAAGTCATTAATATAAAGAGCAGAAACTGTAAGTAAATCTTCGCCATTTAGAAGACTTTTTAATGCGTTAATTCTATTTGCAAATATTGTAAATTCAGTTAAATCTTTTACTTCTCTTACCTCATCTCTTGCAGGTAAATAATATACTTCTTCTTTGTTATCATAGTTAATAGGCACTAATTCATTTGGTACTTTAGAAGTGGTAGATACTATTATAGCGCGTCCACAGTAGTCAGTATAAAATTTACCTAGGCCTTTAGTTATGTTTAAGTTTGTTTCATTTATTGGAACAGACTGATAATTTGCGCCTATATATTGTGGCACTAGAAGCACATTGTCTATTGGGTAATTACTTTTTTTGCTTTCTTTTATTAGCATATCAGATATTATTTTACAAGCATTAAATACATCACTGTTAGTAAAAAATTTAGATAAACTAAATCTAAGTTCATTTAAAAATACTGTGTTACCATTTCTAAAGCCTGATACTCTTGATACATATTCGTGAGTTTCTGCGTCTTCAAATCTTATGTGAAATCCATGAGGATTTTTTATGATAAAATCAAAGAGAGAATGTGCGTGTCCTCCAATTCTCATGCATGCACCTGTTCTTTCTCCATGTGTTATATTACAAGGATTAGTAAAATTTCCTACTACTACTCTTAATTTTTTTCCACCTAAATCTATTACTTCATTAAGTGTAGGCACACATACTTTATCTCTTTTAAAACATTCAAGTGTATAATTAACTGCATCATTAAGTCTTTCGTTTCCTTTAGTTCTATCAAATGCAGCATTAGGACCAGGATTAGATTTTATGAGTCTCGCGTCTTTACTTGTTAAAATCATGCTATAGATATTTGAAGATATACCATAGACATTTATGTCTTTTAGTATTTTTATTAGTGGAATAACTATGTCTTTCTTTTCGCTTATTACTTTAACGTCCATATAAGATAAATAATAATTAGATATAAAGTCTCCTAAATTATCAAGAGTGTCTCCTAAATTTATAGTATCACTAGATAATATTTCTTTAAAGCTTACTGGTATTTTATGTAGTTTATATTTCTTCATGATATTTACTAATGAATTATAAATGTCATCACTACTTAAAACATTTTTTACAAGTGCAGGAATATTCAATGTTGTTAAAATTTGATATATGTCGTCATTTTGTTCTATTATATGTATTGTTTTAACTTTAATTTTATGTTTCCATTTAGCAAGTCTTATGAATTCTTCTTTTAATGGATTATTAAATTCTTTAATTATTTTTCCTAAATATTTAACACATTTTTTTATATCACTAATATATTGTAAGTTAATAACTGCTTTGTTACCATAGACATAAAACTTTAATAAATCTACTGTATCAAACATTAATTTATATGAATTATTTTTATGTTCTTTATCAAATTCTTCTTGTACTCTTTTTCCTATTTTTTTAATAATATCTCTTACATCTATACCAAATACATCTCTTATAAATGATAAATTTGATGCAGTTATAGTGTTTAATTCGTCTAATAGGCCTAAACAAACTGCTTTTTCGTTTCCATCAGATGGGGTTATTTCTTTAATTTTACAATCGTTATAAAAGTCATACGTTTTTCTATATTCTTCCCTACTAAAGGCTAGATAATCATTAATTATATTTCTAATTATTGTTAGTGTTTCTTCTTTATTACTATTAAATAAACTACATACTTCTTTTAAATAAATGTTAAAGTTAACATCTTTATATTTAGGAAATCTTTTTATAAAATCTGGGTTAGTTAAGTAACTAGTTAATTTAATAATTAATTCATTAATTTTATTTTTTTCTTCATTTTGTAATGCTTCTTTAAACATTGTAAATAAATTTACTTCAGTTTGATGCACTTTTGTGTATTCATATTGTTTTATTGTATCGTAAAGTGTTTCTGCATCTTTTTTTGTGTAAGTTAAATTTGGAAATATGTTTATAATTTTTATTAATTCATGTTTAGGTAACTTTAATAGTTCTTGTATGTTTTCGTTATCTATAAATTTAATAATAAGTGGGCCAAAGGCATTTTCTATTAAGTCAAGGTTTTCTTTAGTTACATTATATTTTTTACTTAAATAATCTTTTAATATTAAATATGTTTCATGATTATAAAATGAATTATAGTCTTCGTTATGTAGAACTCTATTTAAAATTCTTTCTACGAAATAATTATCTACTGAAACATAAAACTTTAGTATATCATTATTTAAAATAATAATATCTAGGAAGTAATCTATAAACATATCTGCTATTATAAAGTTACTTGTAAAAAGTTTAGTTAAGTTTTCGATGTCAAAACTTGTATTTTTATCTAAATCATTTATTATAAAGTCTAATACATTAAATATTTCACTTAAATTTTCATTATTATTTTTGTAAAATAATTTTAATAATTCTGTAAAATCAATTACTTGTTCTGTTTCTTGATATTTTATTTCAATGAATAATTCTATTAATTCTAAGTCGTCAATTATAGGTAAAGTATAATCTTTAAATTTATTTTTATTATTAGTTATATAATTAATTAAAGTGTCATGTACTAAATCGTCAAAGTCAAATGATAATACAAATTCAAAGTAACCATGTTCTAGTAGCCACATGATATCTTCTTTGGTTTTTAGTATGTCGAAGTGTGATGCGTTTTCTATAAATATACTTCTAGTGTGAGGTTTTGATTTATAAATTAAGTCAAATTTTTCCATTAAATTATGGCTTTTTAAAAATTCAAAGTATCTACTATTTTTAATTAAGAAAAATTCAACTGCTCCTTTTTCCATAGCAATTTCGTATATATTTTCTCTTTGAGTTTTATTTAGTTTTGCTAGTACATCTTTCCAGATGGCTAGTGTATCTATAACTGTAAAATTATCTATGTGTTTTATTTTATCAATTATAAAGTAATAAAATCTTTCGTTACCATTAAGGAATAATAAAATACCATCTATTAAGTCAAAGTTTGTTTTGTCAGTAAGATATTTATTTTCTAAATAAACAACAAAATCTTTAGGCAAACTAAAGCCACGCCAGTTTTCATAAAGCGTATTAAATAAATCCATTCTTTTATAAGGAATAATAAATTCTTTTAAAAATTCTATATATCTATCAGTATTATTACCAAACCAGTCATTTATATAAAATTTAAAATTTGGATCTTTAAATAGTTTAGTATATAACTCTTTTATTTCTTCTTTTTGTTTTGATGTTAGTTTATATTTTAAGTCTCCTGATAAAACATAGCTTAAAGAAATTTTATTTCTATAAAGAGGCATAGTAATTTTTTTTATTATTTCGTCATGGCTTTTTGTTATATTTTTGAATAAATCAGAAAAAGGTGTTCCATAGTCATAAATTAAAGTGATTATATTACTATTTTCTAGTACACTTACATTTTCTAGAATTTTTTCTATAACAAGTGAGGCGATTTTTTTATTATTTCCAATAATAAATAATTCGTCTTCTGTAAAGTTAAAGTCATTACTATTTATTTTTTTTAATATATTGTCTTTAGTTTGCACATATAAATTCATAAGTTTATGTCTCCTACTTTGTTTCGTTATTGTTTTTTATTTCTAGTTTTTTGTGTTCTCTATTTATTTTATTTATAAAAAATGCTTTTTTAGTATCTAGTACTAGTTCTCCTCTAAATACTACATAATCGTTAACTTTTATATCTTCTGTTAATACGTCTTTATTAAAGAATATAAATTTTCCGTTTTCACTTATTATTTCTCCAGCGAAACCGTCATATTTGACTATTTTACCATAATCTTTCATAAACTTAACACCTCTATTCCTAATTTTTTTGCTTTTTCTATTACTTTAGCCCTTGCATCTTCTAGTTCTATTAAGGCTCTTTCGTCGCCCATAATTATATCATATTTTATTTCGCCTTTCGCATTTACATAAATATAGAAGTCGTTATTTACTATTCCATAAACAAAGTCATTTATGTAAATTCTATCTAAATCACTTAATGGGGTATCACTTTTTAATTTTTTAATTCCGTTTATTCTGTTTACTATAGATGTAATTTCTATTAAATCAATTACTTCTCTTACTTCGTCTCTTGCAGGTGGGTAATAAATTTCTCCGTTGTTATCAAAGTTAATAGGTGTCATTACGTTTTGTACTTTTGAAGTGGTAGCAACTATTATAGCTTTTCCACTATAGTCAGTATAAAATGAGCCTAATCCTTGTGTTACTGGTCCATCTATATTTACAAAACTATAAGTTTCAGCTGCATATTGTGGCACTAGAAGCACATTGTCTATAGGGTAAGTGCTAGTTTTACTTTTTTCTATTAGTCTTTCTCCTATTTTTTTACATGCTAGAAATAAATCATCATCTCTAAATTTAGGTACTAGACTATGTCTTAATTCATTTAAAAATACTGTGTTACCATTTCTAAAGCCAGTAACTCTTGATACATATTCATGAGTTTCTGCATCTTCAAATCTTATATGAAAGCCATGTGGGTTTTTAAGTGCAAAATCAAATAAACTTTCAGCATGTCCTCCAATTCTCATGCATGCATCGGTTCTTTCTCCATGAGTTACATTACAAGGGTTAGTAAAGTTTCCAACTACTACTCTTAATTTTTTATCTGTAAATGGCACTTCTTCATTAAATGTAGGTATGCATACTTTATCTCTTTCAAAACAACAAAGTGTGTAAGTAACTGCTTCTTCAAGTCTTTGGTTTCCCTCGGTTTTATGTAGTGCTGCAAGTTGTCCTGGGTTTGCTTTAATAAGTCTTGCATCTACACTAGTTAGAACAATACTATATGCGTCTGAGGATGCACCGTAAACATTAGCATCTTTTAAAATAGTAATTAATGGAAGTGAAGTGTTTTTCTTTTCTCCTTCTAAATTTAATTTATTTTGGTGGTTTATATAAGATAAATAATAATGTGATATATATTCTCCAAGATTAGGTAGTACATCTCCCATGTTAACTGACTTACTAGATAATAAGCTTTGGAAACTAAGAGGCATTTTATGTAGTTTATATTTTTCCATAACTTGAAGTAATGATTTATAGATTTCATCATTATTTAAAACATTATTTCTTAGTGCATTAATATTTAGTCCTGTTAAGATACGGTAGATATCTTCACTACTTTCTACTATATGTAAAACTTTAATATTTTTAGCGATATCTATTGTTCTTTTTGCTTTTCTTATTTCTTCTTCGTCTTCTATTATTAAGCCATGATACATATATTGTTCTTTACCATTTTTACTAATCTCATTACTAATTTCTATAGTTTTTCTTATTAATTTTTCTTTTGTTTGATCGTCAATTTCTTTTATTATTTTTACTAAATATTTAATACATTGTTTTATGCTATTAATATTTGGCGCGTCAATTCCATAAACATAAAACTTTAATAGGTCTAATATTTCAAAATCTAAGTTATGTTCACTTCCATGTTCTTTTTTATATTCTTCTTGCACTCTTTTTTCTATTTTATTAAGTAAATATATAATATTGAGATCGTTTAAACTATTAATTATTCCTATACATATTGCTTTTTCATTACTTTTTGTTTCTATAACTTCTCTTATACCACATTCTTTAATGATGTCATACGTTTTTCTATATTCTTCTCTACTAATTGTTAGATAAGCATCTATTATACTTTTTAATTCAGTTAATACTTCTTCTCCATTTCCATCAAATTTAGCACATAATTCTTTTAAGTAGATGTCAAAATTAATATCTTTATATTTAGGAAATCTTTTTATAAAATCTGAATTAGTTAAATACTCAGTTAACTTGTCAATTAATTCGTTTAATGTTTTTTCATTTTTATTTTGTAATGCTTCTTTAAAGTAAGTGAATAATGATGCTTCACTACTTTTAACTTTACTATATTCAAATTGTTTTACTGTGTCATACAGTGTTTCTGCGTCTCTCATTGTATAAGTAACATTAGGAAATATTTTAATAATATTAGTAAGCTCTTCATTAGGTAATTTTAAGATATTTTGTATTGTTTCGTTATTAATATATTTAATAATAAGTGGTCCAAAGGCATTTTCTATTAAATCTAAGTTTTCTAAAGTTACATTATATTTTTTACTTAAATAATTTCTTAATTGTAAGTATACTTCATGACTATAAAAGGTGCTTATTTCTTCATTTAAAACTCTATCTAAAATCTTTTCTATATATTTATCGCCTAGAGAAATATAATACTTTAATACTTCATGATTAGCAATAATTGTGTCGATATAATAGTACATTAACATGTCTATTAATACTGGATTGCTAGTAAAAAATTCGTTTAAATTTGAAACATTAAAGTTAGCTTTTTTATCTGTAACATCACAAATAAATTCATATAATTTGATTACTTTATTTAAGTTTTCTCCATTATAAAATGTTTTAAGTAAATTAATTAATTTGTTTAGTTCTTTATTAGGTAATTTTAAAAATTCTTGTACATATTCATTATCTAGATATTTAATTATATCAACACCAAAGGTATTTTCTATTAAGTCTAAGTTTTCTAAAGTTACATTATATTTTCTACTTAAATAATTTCTTAGAGTTAGATATGTTTCATGATTATAAAAGAAAGAATATGATTCACTTCTTAAAACTATGTTTAAAATCTTTTCTGTATATGTATCTTCAAATGATGCATAAAGTTTTAATATATCATTATTTAGAATTATAATATTTTTAAAATTAAGATGGTCAAAAAATTCTTCTATGAGTCTAGTGTGTTTAGAAAAAAGTTCATTTAGGCTTTCTTTATCAAACTTAATTTTACTAGATATAAAATCAATTTCTCTTAATACATCATTTAAGTTTTTTCCATTATATAAGAGGTTAAATAAATTAACTAAATTTATAGTGTCAGAGGTGTCATTAAATCTTGCTTTTAAAAGAGCTTTTATTAAATTTAGATTATCTACTACCGGCATAATATAATTTTTAAATTTGCTTTCATTATTTTTAACATAATTAAGTAAATAGTCAAGAACCATTTTGTTACGGTAAAAAGATAATAGATAGTCAAAATAGCCATGTTCTAGTAACCACGTGATGTCTTCTTTTTCAAAAATTGGGGTATTACTATAATTAATATTTTTTATAAACATTGAAGTAGTGTGGCTTTTAGATTTATAGATAGAATCAAATCTTTCTAATAAGTTATTCTTTTTTAAGAATTCAAAATATTCACTATTTGGAATAAATATAAATTCTACTACACCTTTTTCCATAGCAGTTTTATATAATATTTCACGCGTTTGGGTGTTTAATCTTTCTATAATTTTGCTCCATAATAATAAACTATTTTCTATATTAAAATTATTAGATAAGTTTATGTTATTTATTATTAAATCAAAATATTCATGTTTATCATTAAGGAAAAGTATAATTGCGTCTATTAAGTCAATGTTTTGTTTAGGTTTTCTTTTAAAAAAGTTAGAAATAGTTTCAAAAAGAGTGGAATTTTGTTTTGTATTTTGGTGTTTATTTTCTAAATATGAAACTAATTCTTCATTTATTATAGATTCAGGATTATTTTTAAGTAAGTCATTTAACATATCTAATCTATTATATGGAATAATAAATTCTTTTATAAATTTTATATTTTTAGTAATATCATAGTCATAATATTCCATATGTCTTAAAGTAGATAAGTCTCTTATTAGGAATGTATAAATTCTAGTTAATTCTTCATGAGTTAAATCATACCACTTAGGACTTTGTTTAATTATAGATGCAGTTATGCTATCAAATGCATATGGATTTCTTATAAGATGCATTGCTATTTTCTTTATGTTCTTTTTTTGATTTCTAATAATTCTATTAAAATCGGATTCAAAGTTTCCAAATAAAGTATCACTACTTAATATTAATTTAATAATGTTACTAGTTTCAATCGCTTTTTCGTTTTGTACAAGTTTTTCTATAACATGTATTGCTAATTCTTCGTTTTCTTTAATTATATATAATTCGTCTTCTGTAAAGTTAAAATCATTTTTATTTACTTTTTCTAATATTTCTCTTTTTTTTATTTCTAATATATTCATACCCCTATATATACCTCACTTAAAACATAATTTCATTACCATTAAACTTAACATCTAAAAATTTTTGTGCTGATAAGTAATCACATAAATGAACTAATTTTTGACATTTAGTTTTAGGTTTTTCTAAAACTTCTTTGCCATGGTAATCTGTTACCCATGGACCCATATGAGTTAAAATCATACTTTTAAGAAGTTCTATTTCTTCACGAGTTAATTTAGTTAAATTAGCTTTTTCTTCTACAAGATTAGATGCAAGTATTGGGTGATCGAATCTTGTATATTTTTCATTGTTTCCTCTTTTTACTGAGTCATGAAGAATTAGTGCTAGATAGATTAAGTCTATTTCTGTATCTGTGTAACTACTACTAAATGTAGGATTACTTAAAATTGTTTTAGCTATTTTTACTGCGACTTTTGTATGTCTTAAAAGTCCACCTTCCCCTTGACTAAAACTAGGATGGTATTTTCCAGTACTACTTGCTGCTTCGTGAAAGAAATAGTCTGGTATGTAATTTATTAAAATTTTAGCACTTTCTTTTATTCTATCATTCTTTATATAATCAATTTCTTTTATAAAATAATCTGTTTTTGTTAAGGTCTTAGAATCCACGACCTCCACCTCCTCCGCCGCCGAAGCCGCCGCCTGAAGAGAATCCTCCACCAAATCCTCCACCGCTTGAGTTACTGCTTCTGCTTATTTCTGCAGCTGTTGCAGCTGCTACTTTAGATTTTGCTGTGCTTATAGAATTATTTACTGCATTATTTATGCTATGATTTAAATGGTTCCATAACATGTAATCAAAAAATATGTCAGTGTCACTTTCACTATAGTTAAGTTCGTTAAATTTAACTTTCATTGTGTTTGAAACTTTTGAAGCAATACCAAATATATTAGCATAAACTAGGTATCTTTCCCATAGTGTAATGTCAGGAAGTTCTTTTTCATTAAATCTACCAAAGTCTTCTAGAAACTTTTTAAAAGCACTCCATCTAACAAAATGGTCATTTCCTCTTACTGTTCTTTTATTGAATGTAAATAAGTAAATAAGATAAACTATAGTTGCAAATATTACTAGAAATGTTAAAATGTTAAAAATTCCTATGTTAAAATACATGAAAAGTAAAATGAAACCTATTATTGCGTATAATCCAAAGTATAGTTTTTTAGCACTGTTGTTTTCATAGAAATTTTGGTTAACTGCATCAGTTGTAACAATATTTTTCCAATTGTTATATGAGTTTAGGAATGGACTAGTTGTACCTTTAAGGCTACTTGCATATTTTTTTATTTGTTCTAGTGTTACTTTTTTACCATCTCCTGCATTATCAAAGATAATTTTCATTAATTCTTTTTCAGCATCAAGTAATCCCTCTTCACTCACTTTAGTAAATAAATATTTATTTTTATCAGTTTGTTCATATTTAATTTTCTTTTTATAAATTAAATTTAAAATACTTGTACTAAATGCTTTTTCTGTTATATTTTTATCAAATAAGTATTCAATTAAAGTTACGTCATATTCGTCAATGAATTCTCTATTATATTCGTTATTAAAACTACTTTTATATTCTTTATCATATTTAAAATATATATATATAATAAGGCCAATTGTAAATAGAATATAAATAAAACTAAAAATATATGTGCCATAGACTTTAATTCTAGCAATACTTCTTTGTCTATTTGCATTGTCAGCTCTTTCTGTTTCTACTTCTATTATTTTATCTAAAGCAGAAACATTACTTTTTTTTAATCCTGGGTGTTCTACTATTATTAAGTCTTTTGGGAAAGTCATTCTAATGTCTACTGGTGTGTTACGGTTTAGGTTATTTACACTTAGGTATCCTCCGTGATAGATAGTTTTGTTGTTTTCTTTTGATGTCACAAATTTTACTTCGCCAGTTAAAGGTCCATGAGCCCATACTCTAATTTGTTCAGTTGTTTCTATAGGTAAATTTAGTCTTAGTTTTAATTTTAATATATCATCATCAAAATCACTACCTATAAAATTATAATAAACTTCTGCTACATCTTCATGTACTACTACTGCATTAAGTAGTATGTATTCTATATAAAAGTAAGTAGTGCCATTACTTGTTTCATTATACATTTTTAAACTAACCATGTCAGAGTAATCACTTTTTTGGTAGCAGCCTTTACTATAAGAACATTCACTTGATACGTTTACGTCTTTATCAAATACATCAAAATCTAGTTCTTTATTATAATTAACTGTACCAACTTTTGTAACTTCTATTCCAGTTGCGTCATATATTGGGCTACCTTCAAAGTCTTCTTTTGTACCAGTAAAGCTACCACTATTAAGGCTATTTTTGTATTTTAAATCTCTAATATAACCATTAAATGTTCCTTTTACACCAATAACTTCTTTTACGGTTATATTACCAGAAATGTCTATACTTGCATCTATTATGTAATCATTTACTTCATAATCTACATTACTAACTGCACATATTTTTGGAATTAAAATAAATAAAGATAAAAATATAACAAAAAGTTTCTTCATAAAAAAATCCTTTCTAATTAACAAAATATTACGTTTTCATTATATCACACATATATTCGTGATTTCTAGTACTTTTAACAAAATAATAAAGCTTACATTAATGTAAGCCTTAAAAACTAACCTTAGGTGCTTGTTTTTCCTCCTCTTGAGCCTCAAAAAAGGCTTCTTTTTTAAATTTGAACATACCAGCGATAATATTAGACGGAAACATTTCAACTTTATTATTTAAAGTAAGAACTGTATCGTTGTAAAATTGTCTAGTAGTACTAATTTTATTTTCTGTGTCTTCTAGTGTAGATTGTAAATTTAGAAAATTAGTATCAGCTTTTAAATCTGGGTAACTTTCACTAAGTGCGAATAATTGTCTAATAGCGCTTGTTAATTGGTTATTTGCTTCCATTTCTTGTTCTGGTGTACTGGCAACAGTAAATTTGTTTCTTGCTTCAATAACACCTTTTAAAGTTTCACTTTCATGTTTAGCATAACCTTTAACTGTTTCTACCATGTTAGGTATTAAATCGAATCTTCTTTTTAGTTGTACTTCTATTTGAGCCCATTGATCTTTTACTCTGTTTCTTAGCTTTATTAAAGTGTTATATGTGCTAATTACGTAAAGTACCAATAAAACAACTACAACTAATACTACAATAAGTATTATACTCATATTTATTTTTCACTCTCCCTTAATAAAATTATTATATCATTATAAATGTTAAATTTAAACATTTTTTATTTATGTTTACAAGATTAATTCTATTCTAAACGTAGTTCTGCACCACACATTTTATTAAGTGTTTTTAATATGCTATCTATAACTTTGTTTATTTCTTCCATAGTCATAGTTGATTCGTTGTTTTCTAGTTTTATTTTTAATGTAATAGATTTCTTTCCTTTTGGTATTTTTTCTCCCCTGTATTCTTCTAGGAATATAAGACTACTAACTTTATTTTTTATGTATTTACTTATTTCTTCCCAAGAGATTTCTTCGTCCACTATGATTGATAAGTCTTTTTCTACAAGTGGTAATATAGGTAATGCTTTGTATGTGTTAGTTCTAGATAGATAAGGAATAAATTCACTACTATTTAATTCAAAGATACATGCGTTTACTCTTTTTATTTTAGCTTCATTCATTACTTTTACTGATAAAAGACCCATGTCGCCAATGACTTTATTGTTTAGTGTAATATTTAAGTAAGCATTTTTGTCAACCCATGATGGTTTTTCGTTATGTACAAAATCTAGTGCTTCCATGTGTGTGTAGTAGCTTAATTTTTCTATTACGCCTTTTACTTGGTAAAATATTTCTCTTGCATCTTTTCCTACAATACATCCAGTTAGATATTTTTTATGTATTGGAAGACTCTCTTCTTCTATCGATTCATGGTATATTCCTTTTTCATAAGCTTCTGTCATTTCAAACATTCTAAATTCACTAAAGTATCTTACATTTTTAGAAATTGCTTCTATCATTCCTGGGATTAAAGAAGAACGAAGGTATTTTAATTCTGGTGCAGGTGGCATTTCTAATGATACAGATTTGTCTAATTGTATACCTGATGCGTTTATGTATTTTATATCAATCCAAGGGTATGTAAATATTTCGTTAAATCCACATCTATTAGCTAGGTATTCTTTTATTCTTCTTTCAAGTAAAACATCGTTTTGGCATACTGCATGAGTGAAATTAACTGGTAGTGGTTTTGCTTCAAAGCTTTCGAAGCTAAGTAGTCTTGCAATGTCTCCCATTACGTCGTCTTTAATTGATACGTCTCCAGTACTTCTATAGACTGGTGCGATAGTATGGTATACACCATCTCTTAATTCTACTGTGTAGCCTAGGTTTCTTAGTACTTTTAAAATTACTTCACTAGGTATAACTTTTCCAAGTCTAACATTTAAGAATTCTTCTGGTACATCTATTTTTTGTCTTTCAGTTTTTACTGGGTAAACTTCTCCATATTTAGTAACTTTAGAGCTTTCATATAAAGTTTTAAACATGTAAAGAAGCATATTAACGCCATCTGTAACTCTTTCTGTGTCTATTCCTTTTTCGTATCTAATAGAAGCTTCTGTTTTTTCTAAAAATCTTTTACCACTTTTTCTTATAGTGCTTTGAGTAAAATTAGCAACTTCTAATACTACACTGGTTGTTGTGTCTAAAATAGAATCTTTTTTGCCACCTCGTATACCGGCTAATGCTAAAGGGCCATCGCAGTCACATATAACTAAGTCGTCACTTGATAATTTAATAGTATTGTTGTCTAGTAGTAATAATTCTTCATTTTCTTTTGCATTTCTTACTATAATTTTGTCTTTACTTACGTGAGTTTTATCAAAAGCATGGGTTGGTTGGCCTACTGCAAGCATTACGTAATTGGTGATATCTACTAAAGCATTAATAGGTCTCATTCCACTTTTTATTAAATCAGCTTTAAGCCACATTGGAGAGTCTTTTACACTTACGTTACTTATTTCTATTCCAACATATCTATAGCACTTATCTTTTGCTTCTATTTCTATATCATATTTTGGTAAATTTTTATCTAGTTCTACAGTTGGTAGTTCTTTTAAAGGAACGTCATATATACATGATAATTCTCTTGCTATTCCGTAGTGACCCCATAGGTCAGGTCTATTGGTAAGACTTTTGTTATCTATTTCTATAACTGCATCGTTCATGCAAACTACTTCACTAATATTTTGACCTGGGTAACAAGATAAACCTTTTAAGTCAACTATTTCTCTTTCATCATTTGCTGGGAAAAACATGCTTAAATAAACTTCAGAAGATGCACATATCATTCCATATGAATCTACCCCACGCATTTTGGTTTCTTTTATAACTGTTTTTTCGCTTTCTCCGTGCCACATTACTTCAGCACCAGGTTTTGATACTACTACGTATTCTCCAACATATAGATTAGAGCCACCACATACTATTTGCTTTGGTTCATTTTCTCCTATGTCGACAATACATACTTTTAGTAAGTCAGCATTAGGATGACTTTTAATTTCTAAAATTTTACCAACTACGATATCATGATAGATTAAACTTGTATCAGTAATAGACTCAACTTCTACACATCTTAGTGTTAAGTCATAGGCAATTTGTTTATTTGTTAAATCGCTTGGTAAATCTACGTATTTCTTAATCCAATTTAAAGATACTTTCATTTTTTTACCTCCTCTTATTTAAATTCCTTTAAAAATCTTAAATCAGTGCTGTGGAATAGTCGCACGTCGTCTACGCCATAGCGCATCATTACGAGTCTATCAAGTCCGATGTTAATGTAAAATCCAGTCCAAATTTCAGGGTCTAAGTTAGCACTTCTTAATACGTTAGGGTGTATTACTCCTCCTGGCATAACTTCAATCCATCCATTATGGTTACATACTTTGCATCCTTTTCCACCACATACAAGACATTCCATGTCTATTTCATACCCAGGTTCTGTAAATGGGAAAAATCCTTCACGCATGCGAACATTGATTTTTTTACCGAAGACTTTTTCTAGAATAGTTTGTATCATTACCATACCAGAAGAAAAGGAAATATTTTTATCTACTATTAAGGCTTCGTATTGGAAAAATGCTCTTTCATGTCTTGCGTCAGTTGTTTCATTTCTATAAACACGACCAGGGTATACAAATCTAGCTGGCGCGCCATGTTTTAGTAAGTATCTTACTGAGCCACCAGTTAAGTGTGGTCTTAGACAAAGTCTTTCACATCCACTTTTGTCTTCTGTTCCCTCAAGCCAGAACGTGTCCATGCTTTGTCTTGCTGGGTGATCTGGTGCGAAGTTCAAATTATCAAATGCAAATTTTTCACTGCTTATGTCATTTTCACTATAAACTTCAAATCCTAAAGATAAAAATGCATCATTTAAGTCATAGCACATTTGTGTAATAGGATGCAAGGACCCACTTGTTACTTCTTTACCAGGTAAGGTGTAGTCTAATGGTTTATCTAGTACACTTAGTGAAGAAATTATTTCTTCTTCTTTTAAATTTAAAGAATCTAAAAATGTATTTTTAATTTCTGTGGTTTTAATTCCTACATTTTTCTTTTCTTCTACAGTTAATGTGTTCATGTTTTTCATAACAGAAACTAGTTCGCTGTTTTTACCAGTTAACTCTTTTTTTATAAGTTCTAATTCTTCTAATGTTTTTACTTCGTTTATTTTTTTAATACCATCGTTTAGAATTTTATCTAATTTTTCTAACATTTTATTCCTCCCATAATAAAGTCAAGCATTTTCTATACAAAACTTTATAATTTTTTTATTTTTTTGATTTTTATAC
>CANQQR010000012.1 GCA_947626035.1 uncultured Bacilli bacterium
TATATTCGTATTTTTTAATTCCATATAATAATGGTTTAAAATACTCTGGTCTAAAACTTAAAAATATTTCTTTCATTTCATCACCCATTCATCTATTTTATTTTTTTTAATAAAGCTTTTCAAATCCTCTATACTGTACACAATTTTTTTAATTGGTAAAGTTTCCTTTATTCTTTTTTCATATTTATCCATTCTTGAATCCAATATACATACAATTCCTTTATCAGTTTCACTTCTTATTAATCTTCCAACTCCTTGTTTCAACTTAATTAACATTTCAGGAATATACACTTTAGCAAAACCATTTTTATTTAAACTTTTTTTATATTCCATAATTGGATCAACAATAGGAAAAGGTAATCTTGCAATAATTAAATTAGATAAAGATTTTCCTTTTATATCAATTCCTTCCCAAAATATACCTGTACTAAATAAAACTGAATTTATATCTTCTTTAAATTTTCTTTTAACAGTATCTTGAGATGAACCATCATTTTGAATATATATATTTATATTACCGATTTTATTTCCAATATGTTCATAAACATACTTCATGTCACTTTTAGATGTAAAGAGAACTAAGGCTTTTCCATTTGTTATTAATATTAATTCTTTTATTTTTTGAACTAACTCTTTTAAATATTTATTTTTGTTTTTTGGACTTTCGATGTCTTTACAAGAATATATTATTGCGTTATTTTCGTAATCATAAGGTGAATCATATGAATCTTCTAAAGTTAATCCATTTTGAACTAAATCGGCACCTATATTTTGCATAAAGTATTTAAAATTGTTTTTTCCAACACTTAATGTTGCAGATGTAAAAATAAAAGTTTTACCATCAAGTCTGTAAAAAGAATGATTATTATTAAAAAATAAATCATAGGAAATAGTATTAATGTTTTTTGGTGCACAATATACATAATTTCTTCGTTTTCTTCTTTCTATCCAAAACAAATAATTTCCATTTTGGCCACTTGATAATATTTCAAACATTTTGCTATACTCATTTAAATCATCCTCAATTTCCTCAGTATTTTTATTTGAGTGTATTTGGATAGAATCATTTATATCTTTTAATATGTTTTTAATCATATTTGATAACTTTATTGTTTGTTCATCAAAAACTAACTCTAAACCATTACAATCTTCAACTTCTATGTTTACTTTTTTTAATTTTTCTATTGTCATTAATACATTATCATTTATCTGAGTATATAAATTATCTATTATTTCTTCGATTTTTAGATAATCATATTCAACATTTCCTATTTCTGATAAAATATTTATTGCATTTCTTAATGGTATCTTAACATTTCTAATTTTAATTTCATTTGTTTTAAAAGATCTAACTTTATTTTCTAAATTATGTGCCTCATCACATACAATATAATCTACTTTTTGAAGAAGTTCTTTTCCATAATTTGATTTTCGTGATAAATCTTCTATTAATAAATCATGATTACATATAATAATACCATTTATTGACTTCATCAATTCTCTTCGTTTATAAAACTCACAATTTCTATGGTTTTTACATTTAAAATAATTACATTTTTCTACATTAATTTGCTTCCATACATTATCTTTTATACCTGGATAATCTTTTCTATCTTGCTTATTTTGTGTAAAAATTTTTATAAACTGATTATCATCTTTTAACTTTGATAAAAATTCTTCTAATCTATTAAAACATATAAAGTTACTCATACCTTTAGCGACAACCACATCTACAGGGATATTCAATTGATTTGATATAATATTTATATCTTTCTCCAATTGTTCTTGTAATGCTATTGTTGATGTTGATATTATAAACGATTTGCCACTCATTTCAAAAAAATATATTAAAGGAATTAAATAAGCAAAAGATTTACCAATTCCAACTCCAGCTTCTATAATAAGATGCTCCTTAGACTCTATGGCTTCAAAAACACTTAAAGCCATATTATGTTGTCCTTCTCTATATGATAGACCATACTTAATGCTATTATTAAAATAATCATCAATTTTAGAATATAACTCTTTCATCTTTTCTTTCCGAGCATAATCGCCTAATAAATCATAATCCAAAGATAGGAAGTTAAAACTCAATTTAATCACCTCCAACTATTTAAAATTATACCATAATCTCGGCAAAATTTAGAGTGTAGTTATTGATTTATTTTAAGAATTATCATATAATCTATTTAACGAGTGAGGGATATTTTTTGATAAAAGGTTTAAAACCCTCTTATCATTCGCTCCATTGGCGAATCTGTTCGAATTCTTCGAGCATTAAAATATATTTCATCTCAAACTGAGATGATTTTTTATTGCATAAAAACAAATAAAGAAAGGAGATGTGATTTATATAGCAAATCTAAGTTACTCTTTCCATTTAAGTAATGATAAAAATAAGAAAAACAGTTCTAGAAAAAGTGGGAAAAGTAATGTTAGTGGTTCTACTTCTATAGGTAATAGTGCTACTCACAATGCAACAGGATTAGTAAAATGTGATAATCATAATTGTAAAAATATGATAATGATAGAGAGAGGTTCATTTTTGATAGTTGATGATGTTAAAAAATTATATATAGATGAGTTAGAAGAAGCAAAAATTGAATATAATAACCAACAAATTCGTGATGATAAAAAAATAAAAGATTACTTCTCTCATATTAGCAATAATTCTAAAAAGATTTGGCTTGTAAAATAATTATTGAGCTTGGTGATATGGAATTTTGGAATACAAAAGATATGAATTATAAAAAGAAAATGACTATAATGTTTTTAAAGAACAAGTTAATGTTTTAGAAAATGTTGTCCCTGACTTACATCTTTACCAAAGAATTTTTAACAAAAATTCAAGATAAAATGAGAGTGCATTGTATGGAATCTTTTAACAAAGAATATCAAGAAATTATCAATTAAAGACTAAATTAAAAGGTAGAAATCGAGATTATCATATAACCGAAATGGAAAACTGCCAAAAGATAAAAAGTCTATAGAAATACACCAAAGCAATTTAAAAGTGCTAAAGAAAAAACAGAAAAATTATCTAATAATATTTCTGAAATCAAAGAAATTCTAGAATGTTTAAAAGCCAAAGGACTTATTAAAAATCAATTAGTTATGATGTTAAAGATCGTGAAAAAGCAATTGTTTTTATAGATTTAATAGATAAAACTATTGCTGAATATCAAAATATCCAAGAGTTATCCGTTACCTTAAAAGAAATTAGTAATGAATCAATTAGTAATCGACAGAGATTAAAATTATTAACAAAAAATAACGAATCACTTTAATCAAGAAGTTGATAAATTAAATGAAAATATCAAAGAAAAAGAAAATAAAATTCAAGAAATAAAAAAAGAAAATCATTCTTTAAAATCAACACTTGAACATTTTAAAGAAATGATTTATCGATTAGTTCATTTTCTAATGGATAAAATTTTTGTTAAAAAAGATAAAAGATATGAAGAATTTGCTAAAGAATTATATGAGCATGGTGCTTTAAATAAAGACAATTTTGATATAATTACTAAATCAAACAAAATCAGTAACTCAAAAGATTATGCAAAAAGAAAAGATGATATAGAGCATTAATACTTTTTATCATCTTTTTAAATTATCCTTTATAAGTTAAATGATTTCTATCAAACCAAACTATATAAAAATAATCTTCTTGCCTATAGCCAATTATTCTAAATTTTTCTGATACTCTTAAAGAACTTAAAGTTATATCTTTTTCTATATTACTTGGCGCTGAAATTTCAGGTATATTTTCAAATTTAAAACCTTTATAAGTTTTTATACTTCTCCAAGGCAAACTTTCAAATTTTTTTGCAAAAGATATAAACTCTTTCAATTCTTCTTTTTGCAAATCATAAAGTGGATATTTTTCATCACATTGTGAAAACTTTAAAATTCCTGTTTTATCATCATTATTTTCACGAATTAGTTTATAATCAAAACTATTCTTTTGACCAAAATTATGCTTCATAAATTACTGTTTTAAAAAATTCTTTCATACTTTCTTTTGAGATAATTTCGTGACATATTTCACCTGGCGCGTAGCCTTTTCTTGCATCAATCCATGGTTTTTCTTTGTGAGTTTGTTCTTCTAAATATTTACCATCATAAATTCCAAAGGTTTGCCAAATGTCATTTAAAAAGCCACATGTTGAATCTTCCATATCAGGAATTTCTTCAGAGGGACTTGGTATAGAATTGAAACCGTATTCTTTATACTTTTCATAAATCTCTTCATTAGCTGGTCCATGTGCCCAAGCTTGAAAATCTTCTGAAAATAATTCATTATCATAATAAGCTAAATGATAACCTTGTGCATAATATAATATTTTTTGCAGTTTCAAAGGAGTTATTGTACTTCCTGAATCCCTATCAACAATTTTAAGAAAAAAATTAGCTACATCAAAAATCGTTAAAGTATTCTTCATATCACCACCTCCTATTATATTATCTATAATAATCATACACTTATTTGAAGAATTCTTCAAGATATGTGCAATATATTTTATTATTCTTTAAAGTATATGTCAATAATATTAGTATTAATAAATAGAAAAATAATATATCCTAAACTTTATAACGAATATAAGAAATATAATACTTTAAAACAACATGCAAAACAAAATAAAAAAGACAATCTAGTTTATAAATTTCTAGAAATGTCTTTTTTATTCAGCACTACTTCTAACAACTAAATTGTTAATATCAAAACTCTTAAATTGACTCATAAAATAATCATATAATTCCTTTGCACATACAAATTTTTTATCATAATTTTTCTCATCTAAACAATTAATAACTTTTAAAATAAATTCCTGATTAGGTAATTTTTTAACATTATATTTTTCTCTATAGTCATTATTTCTAAATATAATTTCAATTTTATTTAAAGGAATAGATGGTATCTGTTTATTATAAAAGTAAGATTCTATTACTCTTTGCAAAAATATATAATAACTAAAATCTATATCTTCACGTTTGTTATATTTAGCCTCTAATTCATCAAAACCATCCCAAACACTATAACAATTCATCTTAAACTTATAATCATCAACATCAGCAAGATTAGTTAAATTAGCATTATTTTTAGCAATATTAATTAATTCTTGTAGTGTTCCATCTTTATCATAAAGCACCTTAGCATTTACAAAAATCATAGTTGTAGACATATGATAATCCTGAAGTTCTTTCTCCATATAAGATAAAATTGTCTTTTTAGGATTTATAAAATATTCGATTAAAAAACCATCCACATTTTTATTACCTCTTTCACGCCATTTAGTATCATCCGTAGTAACAATATAAATATCTATATCACTATTCTCATTATTGTTGCCTGTCGCATAACTACCTGTTAAAATAGCCCCTAAAAAATAATTCTCATTCCTATAGTTATCTAAAAATTTTTCTATAGCTAACTCCCATTTATTCATAAATTACAACCTCTATTCTTTTTATTTTACTATTTCTAACCCATCTAAATATGGTCTTAATACTTCTGGAATAGTTATACTTCCATCTGCATTTTGATATTGTTCCACAATCGCAGGTACTAACCTACTTGTTGCAAGTCCACTACCATTTAAAGTACAAGCATAATGTAAATTTCCTTCTTCATCACGGTACTTTGTATTATTTCTTCTTGCTTGATAATCTCTACTATTAGATACACTACTTACTTCTTTATAAATTCCCATACTTGGAATCCATACTTCTATATCATAAGTTCTACACATACCTTGAGCGCAATCTTCAGCAGCAAGTTTACTAACTTGATAATGAAGTCCTAAACTTTTCATAAGTCCTTCTGCAATATTTAAAAGTTCGTTAAATGCTTCTTCAGTTTTATCTTCAGTAACATACTGCACCATTTCAACTTTATTAAACTGATGACCTCTTATAGTTCCTCTTTCTTCTTCACGAGAACTTCCTGCTTCAACCCTAAAACATTGAGTATAAGCAAAGTATTTCTTTGGTAATTCATTAATATCCATTATTTCATTACCATGAAGATTAACCAATGCTGTTTCAGCAGTAGGTAACAGAAATTTTTTGTTTTTATCACCAGTTTCTTCATCTTGAATCATATAAACTTCATCATTAAATTTTGGAAATTGTCCTGCACCAAAACCACAATCATAATTAAGCATATAAGGCACCATCATAAATTGGAATCCATTTTTCAAATGAGTATCAATAAAATAATTTATTAAAGCCCATTCAAGCCTTGCTCCAATTCCTGTGTATATCCAATTCTTTTCTCCAGCAATTTTTGTTCCTCGTTCATAATCAACCATATTTAAGTCTTTTAATATTTCATAATGAGGTTTTATTTCAAAATCAAATTTAGGTCGTTCCAAATTAGTACTTAAAACTTCATTGTTTTCTTTTCCACCAGCTGGAACATCATCATCAGGAGTATTAGGTAGTCCTGCTAAATAATCGAATATTTTTTTATCTAATTCATTATATTTAACCATTCCTTCATCTATTTTACTACCTAATTCCTTCATTTGTTCTACTATTTTGGTAGTATCTTTTCCTTCTTTTTTCATTTGTGGAATATTATCGCTTACTTTTCTTCTTTCAGCACGATATTCGTCCATCAAAGTACCAATTTTTCGTTTTTCTTTATCCCATTCCAAAAGTTCATCTAAATTAACATTATTCATTCTTTTTAATAATGCTTTTTCGACTTTTTCTTTATCATTTCTAATTCTATTTATATCTATCATATTAATCATATCCTCCTCTTTTTATTTAAATAGTATAAAATTAATATGCTTGGGATCGTTTAATCACCCACCTATAAATATATATCATTTAAAATCACTCTCCTAAAAATAAAAGAGGATAATACCATAGGAGTCTTATTAAAAGACGGTACCATCCTCTTATTTAACTTAATTTAGATAACGGCTATTAACCGAAAATGTTTACATTTCACTCAAAGGTAGAAACTTTTAATTCATTCTATTATCTCACACCAACCGATAACTCTCTATAAGAATATACATAAAAGTCATGTTCTCATCAAAGATTTACGAACTAAATGATACCATATTTACACTAATTTGTCAATTTTGTATGATATAATATTACATAGGTGATAAAAGTGAGAAAAAGTAAACTAAGTGAGCATAAACAAAATAAAAAAATACTAGTAACTCCATTTAATCAGTATCTTGGAAAAATAGTAACATTTAAATCGTGGCAATCTCGACTTCCAAACTTATTATGGTTAGCAATTATTATTGATAAATATGGTCACATAGATGGTTTGGCAAAATGCTATCATATAATAGAATTTATGAAACATTATTCTATTAAAGTAGAAGATTTGAAAATATCAACTATATTAAATTTAGATGCCAATCAAAAAGAGAATTTATTTGATTATATAAATTTTATTTGTGAAGATAAAATACTAGATTGTTTATGTTTAGTAATTGATGATAAAATTTTTAGGGAAAAATTTTATAAAATTACTAATACTAGCACCTTTAGGATAAAGCAATTAGAAAAAATAGTTCGAGAGTGCTATTCAAAATATTCAAACTTAGGAAGCGATTTAAGATTTTTCTTTTCATATCATCAAGCTTTCATAGGTAGATTAAAATTAACGAAAGATAGTTTATCTGTAGATACTTTTAATGAATATTATAAATTGGATCATTCAAACCCAAAAATGGAACTTTACAGAAGCAACATAAGAGCATTAGAACTATCATTTTCAATGATTAGTGAAGATGATAAATATTCTACTGATTTTTGGAAAAAGGTTAATAATTTTTCAGAATGTAAATTATATCTAATGGATTTTGATAAAGGAGATAAAATCAAAATGGACAACTTTTATAATGATGTTACACTTGAATTACATAATTTAATTGCAAATAATTTTGAAAAAAAATGTGAGGATAAGTTTATAGTTATCAGTGGGTTATTAACTTATGCTGTTAAGATTTTAAAGGATGTTTGTACTAATAATTTGCATAACACTATTTCTTCTAGAATTTTATTAAGAACAATAATGGATATTTTTGTGAATATAAAATATCTACTTTTATTAGAATCTGATAAGCCAAATGTATGGAAAGATTATCAAGATTATGGACTTGGTAAGTTTAAACTAATATATAAAAAAGCTGAGGAAAAATATAATATAAGTGAAGATAGTCATTTAACACCAAAATTGCTTGAAGCAATAGTTAATGATAGTTTTGACGAAGAAACTATGGATATAGATTTGGGATATTTTGATAAATCAAGTATTAAAAAAAAATTTGAAGATGTTGGAGAAAAAGAATTATACGACACTTTATATGATTACGATGTATCTTATTCTCATGCACATTGGGGTGCTATTAGAGAAAGTAGTATGTTAAAATGTGATAATGTATTGCACCAACTACATATTTTTCCTGATGAAAACTTTGAACAAATATCAAAAAGTTCTGAGGCTGATTATATATCAATATTTTTTAAAATGATGTTAGTAATATCCACTCAATATAATGGAATTTCTGAAGATTTTTTTAAAAAGTATGAGGTGAAAAAACTTGAAACGGATAACTAATGATTATTTTATATTAATTGAAAAATTAAAACAAAAAATATTAGAAAAGAATATTATTGAATTACTAAATGTTTTTGACGAAATAAAATTATTTTGGAATAAACACAAAGTTTTCGTGATGAATAAAATTGATAATAAAAAAGAAATTTCCGCTATAATTGGGTGTATGACATATCCACATTTTAGTGACAATCATCATTTTATACCATTAGCACATAATAAGCTGCTTATAATCGATGAACCTATTTCAAAAATGGATGAATTAATTAGATTACAAGATTATAATAATATGAAAAACATGTTGAATATATTAATGAAAACAGTCAATATATTTTTGGATAGTAAAGAGATAATAGAAAAGAATAATATTGTTATCGTTCCTTTAAGATTGTATTATGGTATAAATCCAAATGATTTGCACAAAATAGCGAACAAGCTTGTATATGATTCATTAAATTATATGTTTGATAGAACAATTGATACAGACAAAGATATTTTAAAATTATCAACTGAATTTGATAGTTTTGAAAAAATTGAAAATCAGGTAAAGAAAACTGATAAAGATATATTGTTTTTGGGCACAGACACATATAAATTACCAATTAGCAAAAGAATAAAAAAATATTATGAAAATTCTGGACTTGATTTCGATAGAATTTCAAAAATACAACCTCCAATTTTTTTAATAGTCACTGCTATTTATGGATATTCTGCACAGATATGTGATATAGTAAATACCTGCGAATGTACAAATAGTGATTTGTATATATTTATTGAAATACCAGTATTTTATTTTAATATATTATTAGAAAATGTATATTCTTACAATAAAGAATTATTTGATAAATATTTTAAAACAATAATTGGCTATTATCTTCAACAATATTTAATTCACACAAATTTTAATCAATTAAGTTTAAATGAATTTTGCTATAAATATAATAAGATAAATTTGTTAGATAAAATACAATTTGATTACAATCAATACAAAAAAAATAAAAAAGAAACAGATTTTAAAACGATTAAGGAAATTATAGAAAAAATAGTAAATGAATTTTATGAGTAAAATCTATTGTAAATAATAAAATATTTGATATAATTAATTTAGTTGATTTAGTCAATCTTGGGAGTATAATTTTTCGAATATAGGTAAAGTTATCGCTCCAATTAATGAACACAAAGCCCGAATATACGGGCTTTTTTAATCTACAAAATCTATTTTTACCGTCATTTTTCCACCATTCATTAGAATTTATTTTATTATCACTTTTATTATTTTCTTCAACATATCTTCTCATTTGAAATTGGTAAAAAATAACCTTTTTATATTAATCATTTTCAAATGTTTAATCAGTTCTTTAATTTACTATCAAAATAATTCTATCGCATATTACAAACAATTTTATTTAAATTTTAAACTTTAGATATCTCATCTATAAGCGCCGGTTTATTAGGATATTTTTCTTTTAAATTAATAATAAATTGATTAACTAACTTATTTCCACCCTTAATTGTTTTTATATGTCTTAAATTGCCTGCCAAATATTGATAAGCTTTTCTATCTTTTGCTATAAGAAGTTGGTTATTACAATATTCTATATAAATACTAAGTAATTCATTAGTATATTTAGGTAAAACATATTGTTCATAACTTGTAATAAATCCAAAATCCTCCGTCTTTATTAAATCGAATAAATCATCAATCATATTTTCTTCAATAAAAATATTAATCAAAAGTCCAGAAGACCTATATTCCATTCGGTCAATTTTACTTAAAATATTATTTAATTCATTTTTCCACTCTTTTTTATTATACAAAGACTTTATCTTTTTAAATGTATCAAAATCATATTTATCATAAATATAAAAAACATCATATAGTTCTTTTTTATACTTTTCAATCATATCATTTTCTTTATAAATACTTAAAAGCATATTAGATATTACCCTATCATTATTTTTGTATTTAACCCTATAATCTTTTAACATCTTAATTATTTCTTTCGCACTTTTTTCTTGTTTTAATATTTCAATATACTTCACAAAAATATCAAAAATATCTATATTGTTCTTTATAAGTTCAAATTTTTTATCATACTCATCCGCAATTTCATACACATTAATCAAATATTCAATATATTCTTGCCTTCTATAATCTGAATACCATTTATCATTATCTAAACAAGACATTGCCTTTAATAATACTTCTTCACATTCTTTAGAAAATCTTCCATCATCTATAAACATATTTATAATATTCTTTATATCAACACTATAATCACTTAAATCATTCGTTATTAATTCATTTGAAACATAATTAAATATTTGTTTAACAACAGGATTTTTATCAAAATCATCAATAGTTTTATCAAGAATATCATATATTACCTCAATACAATTTTCCCCTACTTCTTCTATCGCACCATTAGAATCTTCAATATCTAAAACAGGTATTTCATCAAGCATGCAAGTAATTAATTCAAAAGCTGAATCAAATCTATTATTTTCAATAAGTTTATATGCTTCATCTATAAAATCATTCATTGCTCTTACATAATTATAAGATTCTCTATAATCAATAAATCCATCACTACCACCAGCATCATAAATTGCTCTTCTAACTTTATTTCGATAATCCAATAAAGATGGTACTTCAAAATAATTCATATAATTTTTTCGAAAAATATCATATATTCTTTCATTACTATTTAACAAATCAACTAGAAAAGATTTTAAATCATTAACATCTATTTTATTTAAAACATCTTTAATATTTTGTTTTTTAGAAGTTTCCTTATCATATTTAATCACAGCATTATTACTTATATAATACAGTAGTGCCACTATATGCTTACACTCACCATTATCTTCGAAATAAGGACAACTACAATAAGAATCAACAACTTCATTATCATCTATCGTTACCTCAACATTATAAACTTGTGTTCCATCTACACTAGCACTTATAGTATTTCCATCAACAAACACATCATTAACTAAACCTTCTAAATAATAATCATACCCTCTTTGTAAAATTCTTTCTTTAAAATCCTTTTCAAAATAAATCTTCATAATATTACCACTCACTACTACATCAAATCGTTAATTTCTACAAAAATCATACCATATAATAGACATTATTCGCAACTTAAATTAACTCAAAAGAATGTAAAATATTTAAAAAAATGTTAAAATACAACTAGGTGATACTAATGACAAATTTTGAAAAAATAAAAACATACTATAATAACTTTAATGAAGATGCCAGATTAACGAATGACAGACAACAGTGGAAAATTAGAATTTGAAATGACTATGAAAATATTAAAAAAATACTTACCAAAAAAAGCAACAATACTAGACCTAGGTGGAGGTTCAGGTGCATACACTTTCCCACTAGCAAAACAAAATTACAAACTATACTTAGCAGATTTATCAAGTGAACTAATACAAACAGCAAAAGAAAAACTAAAAAAAGAAAACAACAAAAACATAATATCATGTGACATTGTAAACGCTTTAGATTTAAGTATATATAAAAACGAACAATTTGATGTAGTCTTACTATTTGGCCCACTATACCACCTACTAGAAGAAGATGAAAGACAAAAATGTCTAAAAGAAATAAACAGAGTCCTAAAAAAAGACGGTTTAGTATTTGCAAGTTTTATACCATACCTATCTGGAAGTATTGCCCTAATAGATAGATACATCAAACACCCAGAACAAGTAAACAAAAATAACCTCACTAAAACATTTGAAACAGGAAAATTTAACAATAACGATGCACTCGGTTTCCAACTACCCTACATCAGAAGAAATCGAAAAATTATTTAATGATAACTTCTTCACTAAAATATCAACAATGTCAATAAGAAGTTTCGCATACGAAAAAGAAGACAAAATATATAATATAAAAGACCAAACAATGTTTAAAGAAATAATGAATTTAATAGAAAAAACAAGTGAAAAAAAAGAAATAATAGAAACTTGTGGTCACGCGATGTACATTGGCAAAAAAACTAACTAAATAAAAGCCTTTAAAAAGTAGACAACCAATAAATTGTCTACTTATTTTATTATTAAAATTTATAAAGATACTCATCAGGTATATCAGGGTACCCTCCAATATAAAAATTAAACACATCATTTAAAATTTGAAAACAAACATTATATGCTTTTTCATTTATAACCTTATCTTTAAAATCATCACTAAGTTGATTTTTCAAACTAAAATACAATTTCTCATAATCTAAATTCTTAGCACTCTTTATTTGAACAATATCAGGTAACACTATTTTTAATTTCTCTATCTCCAAATCAACCTTTTTATCAATTGTATACTCTATCTCTTTAACTAACTCATATAAACTAATCGCTAAATAATATTTAGAAGAATCTTCATTATAACTTTTATCATACTGCATAAAATACTCTTTAAGTTCCTGCAAGCTATAATCATTAACATCCTTTTCCTTTAACTTTTTCACACAATCAGAATCTAAAACATACCCCTTTAAAGAAATCATATTAAGTTTCAAAGTCTTTTCAATTTGATACTCATCTTCTGATAACTGCACCAACTCATTTGCTTTTGTAATAAAACTAAATATCTTATTATTAACTAAATCATGTAACTTATCAATTTCAACATAAAACTCTAATATCTTTAAACTTAAATCACTATCCACTCTAACTACCTCGCTAACAACATCATATGAACAAACATAAACAAAGCTCCAGATGCAAAACTAACAATCAAAGAAAGTAAAACTGTATACACAAACCCACCACTTTGTCTCGCATCATTAACCTTTGGTAAAGAAAGACTCTTAACCTGACTATTATTAATTCGCTTAACCTTTTCTTTCTTAATCATCATATTTTTTTCTCTAATCCTATCATAAACTTGTACTTCACTCTGATTTCTTTTAGAAAAAGATTCCTTTTCTTCCAAATTTCCTTCATTTTTCTTTTGCTCTATATTCTTCTTCTTTAAAACACTAACATCACTTTCACTACTATTATTACTTACACTTTTAGAAGAGGTATCTAACTCTTGAACTTCATCAAAAGTTACAATTTCTATCTCACTTTTATCTTTTGTAATACCCATATCTAACCATTCTCCTCTTACTATCTTTTATATTACATAACAATTGTACAAAATATTTAATCAAAAGTCTATGCAAGTTTAAAAATTTCTACTTTTATTTAACCTTACTTTCCTTAGTAATCTCACTAACTAACAAAAATCCAGACTCAGTTACTTTCCAAACCTTACCATTATTTTGAGTAAAAATCTGTGCATCATCACCACACACTCTTATCAAACTAACATCAGTAACACCATTTTCATTTTCATAATCTTGTAAACAATAAAATGGTCCATACATCTTTGCAACACTTATCAAATCTTTTGACACAGTCACATCCCTTCAGCTTCTACTTTTAAAGGAAAAACATCTCCTTCAAAATTATTATGTGGATAAATAGAAATACCTGATAAATTGAGCCCTTCTCGTATATCAAAATCAGGGTACTCACTACTACAAGGCGTAATAATAATGTACTTAGACATATTCATAGCCCCACTACTAAAACCTAAAATTACCCCGTCATAATTTTGTAAAACTTCTGTTAAACCTTTAGAACTATACAATTCCTGTTGTTTAAATGGATTACCACCCATCAACATTACCATATCAGATTCTTGCACAAGCTTCTTTGCAGTTTCATAGTCCATATCAGGTGTAATAGAATAAACATTATCAAAAACAACACCAATATTCTTAAAATGTTCAGTAAAAATAGGAACAAACCTCATTAAAGTATTCTTTACCTTTTCTTGATCATTACTTCTAGGAATATACACTATACTTTTAGTACCCTTTAAATCCTTCTTTAATTGTTCCCCTAACAAAGGAAAAAAAGCATTCTTTTTATCAAAACCACTACAAAAATAATTAATTGACATACATAAACTTCCTCATACTATAAGTGCCTATTTTGTTCCATCAAAATCATCATCTCTTCTAGCTTACTATTTTTCATCAAATAATAATTCTTAATTTCTTCCATACTATCTTTAGAAATACCTTTAAAATCTATATCAACCATCTCCATAGAAGTAGACAAAATATCTTCTCTTTTTATCTTAATACCCTCTTCTTCGCCTTCTCTCTTAATCCTCATACTTCTAACAGCATAACTTAGTCTTTCAGCTTCATAATACATTTGTTGTTCTTCCAAACTAAACAAAGGAATAATATCACTTTCATCTAAAGAAAAAATAGTCTTTTCATTAATCTGTGGAAACCTTTTCATAACATAATCACACAATTCCACATAATGTAAATAAGAAACAACAGGTTGACAATATAACCCATACTTTTGACATAAAGAAGAAGAAAACTTTTCCACAAACCCCTCATTTAACATACAGCCTACCATCCCTCTTGTAGTAGCAACACCATTTTTTGTATTAACTACCATCCTTTCATCTGCTATCTCATCAGGCTTTAACATACGAATTACAATATGAAATAACTCATGAGGTAAACTTCCAAGCGCAGCTGCAACTTGACTGTAAATATCAACTATTTCTCCTTTTTCATTTTTACCAATTCTAGCCAAATTAACAATTATCTTTCCATTTCTAGAATCAGCACTAATATCATGTTTATAACTTTCATCATTAATAACATCTATACTATCAACACTAAGCATTTGATTTAACTTGTCTAACCTATCTTTAGGAATAAAATCTGAATATTCACTATTAATTAAACCAATAATAACTTTCATATAATCCATTAACTCGCGTTTCATTATTTCAACATCAGAAACTTGAGCCTCTTTATACTTTTCCCTTAACAACATAGCTTGTTTCTCCTTTGCACTTAAAATTGCATCTATTTCTTCAGGGCTAAGTTCACTCTCTAATTTTTTTACTATTTCACTAGTAGTAAACCTAGTATTAAATAATATCTCTTGAAATTCACTCATAACTAAAACTACTCTCCTTACCTTACATTTTATCACACATAAAACATAAAATAAATGAATTTAAAAAAATATGGAAAACCCTAAACATCTCCCATATAAATTGATATAAAATAATCTTCTACTCTTTTTATTATAAAATTTTTAATCTTTAAAGTATCAACATTTACAAGATCATAAGATAAACCTACCCCTAAATACTTAACATAACTTTCCTTTTTAACCCACATAACAATAAAATCAATACTATTTTTAATTAACTTCTTTTCTTCTAAAGTACAAACCCTATCAATAACTCTTTCCTTAAAAGTAATTTTCTCTATATCAACGCCAACTTCTCTATCTGAAATAACTAAAACTGTATATTCATAAGAATGACTAATATTAAAATAAAATTTATTACCACATAAATAAGGTTTACCATACTCATTATAAACAATCTCATCATTAATTTTATATTGCCTTAACACCCTATCTAATAAATCCTTAGAAGAAACATTCTTTTCTATAAATAATTTATACATATATCATTCCTAAAAAATGCACTCACGCATTTTCTTTTTTAATCCTTAAAATCAAACTGTTCGCATCTTCTTCTCCTAATAAAGAAAGCCTGTCTTCTATATGTCTAATCTCTCTATCTATACTTTCTCTTGCTTGAATTAACTCTACTAACTTAACCTTTAAACTCTCTAAATCTTCTTTTCTCAAAGTAAAATTCTTATCATAATCTAACACATAAGCCTTTATAATAGCTAAAGAACTACTCTTTGAAACCTTATTATTTAAAGCTAAAAACTTAAAAACATCATAAAGACTAACAAGCCTTTTCTCTTTTTTAACCTCTGTAACACCATAAGAAACCTCTCTTCTCAACAAATCAACCTTATTGGGCGAAATACCTATCAAATTAGAAACATTTAAAGCTTCCCAAGTATTAGTATTATCATTAAAATAAACAATACCCTTGCCACTTGATTCTACTCTCTTACTAAGTAAAGGTGAATTAGGTAAACTAATACCAAAATACTTAAACTTAATTAATGAAATAAGTAACTCAATTTGTACCTTTGTAAAAGTCCTACAATCTTTTAGCACACTACTCATTAACTTTTCATCAAGTAATTGCTCTAAAGTAACAATACCATTCTTCTTAAAAAATCCAACATATGCAGCTTCCCCATTATAAAATTCAGAATTTCTAATCATAGCTTTACTAAAATCAATATTTTCCATCACACATGCCTCCCAAAACAAATGTAAAGTATATTTTAACACAATAACCACAAAAATCAATACATAAAAATTGTAGCACACATAAGTTTGTTAATCAAGCATTTTTTAACTAAAAAATTACACTAAAAATTCGTCCTAGATTCCACCTATATTTGTACATATTTTACTACAGAATTTTTTAAGAAAAATTAAAAAAGTTAAAAAGTTAAAAATCACAAAAACTTAAAAAAATAAATTTTTCAAAATCTACAAAAAACACTAAAAAACGTAATATTTTCCCTAACATCAGCCAAAAATCAAGTATTTTAAAATCAAAAACAAAATTTAAAAAATACAAAAAAATCAAAAATTTCAAAAACCAAAATTTAACAAAACGTAAATTTTTTCATTTTTTTATAAAAGTTATTGACATAAAAAAACATGAGTAATAAAATTAGTTTATAAAGTGATTATATGGAGGTATTTATGAATGAGGTAATTAAAAAAGTTTCAGTACTACAAGACTTAACTGTAATAAAAAGAAACGGAAAAAAAGTTAAATTTGATGGAGCAAAAATTGCTCTTGCTATAAAAAAAGGATTTGATAATGCTAGAATAAACGAAGAAGAAGACAGTACACCTAAATACACAGAAGCGGACATACAAAAAGTATATAAAGAAGTAATATCAAAAATTGAAGAAAACTTTAAAGATCAAGATAAAATAAAAATAGAACAAATACAAGATTTAGTTGAAGAATCACTACAAAAGAAAGGTTATATAGACATATACAAACACTTCTCTGAATATCGCGAGCGCAGAAACCAATCAAGAACACTATTTTCAGAAGAAAAAAAATTACACAAATTCCTAAAAACAATAGAAGGACTTGGACTAAAATCAGCTAATGAAGACGACAACAAAAGAGAAAATGCTAATGTTGACGGCGACTCAAGCATGGGAACAATGTTACAATACGGTTCAACTATTTCAAAAGAATTTGCAAAAATATACCTAATGAAACCTAAATTTAGTGAAGCACACGAAAACGGAACAATTCACATCCATGACATGGACTTTCTTCCAATGGGAACAACAACATGCATGCAAATAGAACTAGACAAACTATTTAAAAACGGATTTTCAACAGGACACGGACACCTAAGAGAACCACAAGACATAATAAGTTACAGTGCCCTTGCTGCAATCGCAATACAATCAAACCAAAACGACCAACATGGCGGACAAAGCATCCCAGCATTTGACTACTACATGGCTCCAGGTGTACTAAAAACTTTCAAAAAACAATTCAAACAACAAATATACGACTTACTAGACTTTGAAGGTATACTAGACTTCATAAACTTTGACAAAATAGCAAAAGACATAGACAAACTAACTTCAATTGAATTTGACATAACATCATTTAAAGAATATTACAAAAACAGTGAAAAACTAGAAAAAGAATTTAAAAAAGCATACGAAAAAGCAATAAGCAAAACAAACCGTGCAACATATCAAGCAATGGAAGCATTTGTGCATAACCTAAACACTATGCACAGCCGTGCAGGTGCACAAGTTCCATTCTCATCAATAAACTTTGGAACAGACACATCCGCTGAAGGTAGAATGGTAATCAAAAACTTCCTACTTTCAATAAATGAAGGCTTAGGAAAAGGAGAAACCCCTATCTTCCCAGTATCAATATTCAAAGTAAAAGAAGGCGTAAACTATAACAAAGAAGACAAAAACTATGACCTATTCAAACTAGCTTGTGAAGTATCAGCAAAAAGACTATTCCCAAACTTCTCATTCCTAGACGCTCCATTCAATTTAGAATTTTACAAAAAAGGAGACTTCCGTACAGAAGTAGGATACATGGGATGTAGAACAAGACTTATGTCAGACGTAACTGACCCAAGTAACCAAACAACAGGCGGAAGAGGAAACCTATCATTTACATCCATAAACCTACCAAGAATAGGAATAAAATATGGAATCGCACTAAAAGAAAGAGACAAAGCTGACATGAAAGCATTCTATAAAGAACTAGAAGAAACTATGGAACTAGTAAGAGATCAACTACTTGAAAGATTTGAAATACAATGCAGTAAACACTCATACAACTTCCCATTCCTAATAAAACAAGGTATATGGACAAATGGCGAAAAACTAGGTCCTAACGATAGAATGAGAAAAATACTAAAACATGGTAGCCTAACAATTGGCTTCATAGGCTTAGCAGAAACACTAAAAGCCCTAACAGGTAAACACCACGCTGAAAGTGAAGAATCACAAAAACTAGGACTTGAAATAATAAAATTCATGAGAAAAAAATGTGACGAATTTGCTAAAGAATATAACCTAAACTTTACCCTACTTGCAACACCAGCAGAAGGACTTAGTGGAAGATTTGTAAACATCGACAAAGCAATATATGGAATAATAAAAGGCGTAACAGACCGTGAATTTTATACTAACTCATTCCACGTTCCAGTTTACTATAACATATCAATAAAAGAAAAACTAACACTTGAAGCACCATATCACAAATTAACAAATGGTGGACACATATCATACATAGAACTTGACGGAGACACTGTTAACAACGTAGAAGCATTTGAAAGCGTAATCCGCCTAATGAAAGAACTAGGAATTGGCTACGGTGCTATAAACCACCCTGTAGACAGAGACCCAATATGTGGGTATGTTGGTGTAATAAATGACGTATGTCCAGGATGTGGAAGACATGAATTTGAAGGTGTTCCAATCGAGCACCTAACAGAAATAGGTTGTAATTGTAATTACTAAAAGTAATTATTTAAATAAAGAAAGAGAGGTAAAATAAAATGAAAAAAACAGTTGGAGAAGGAGTAAAATTTGAAAGAATAAGGAGAGTCACAGGTTATCTATCTGGAGACGTATCAAGATTTAACAATGCTAAAAGAGCAGAAGAAAAAAGTCGTGTAAAACACACTGGAATAAAAGAACTACTAACTGAAAAGAAGTGTGCATAATGAAAATAAGACTAGCAGCCTACTTAGAACCAGACTCAATCGTAAATGGCGAAGGAATTAGAACTGTAATATGGACTCAAGGCTGCCCACACCATTGTAAAGGATGTCATAACCCTGAAACCCATGACATAAAAGGTGGAGCCTTAGTAGATCTAGAAGAAGTATACGATATAATAGACACACTAGAAGCACAAGACGGAATAACATTCTCTGGAGGCGACCCATTCATGCAACCAAAAGAATGTGCACAAATCGCTAAATACGCAAAACAAAAAGGCTACAACATTTGGTGCTACACTGGCTTCACATTTGAAGAATTACTAAAAATGGGAACACAAAACAAACACATAATAGAATTTCTAAAAGAAATAGACACACTAGTAGATGGCAAATTTGAAATAAACAAAAAAAGTTACAACATGAAATTTGCAGGTTCAACTAACCAAAGAATAATAGACGTCCCAAAAAGTCTAAAAGAACAAAAAGCAGTATTAGTAGAAAAATACACAAAAAATACTACACCATGTTACAAAAAAGAACAAGGAATATTCATATAAACCTTGTTCTTTTACTTTATAACCTTACTACAACTAACCCTCTCACTTCTCTCAGGTAAATTCATATCATCTGCTATAACTAAAACCGAATCATCATTTTCAAAAAACACATACCCCTCTTTTATAACATTAGTTAAATCACTAACATAAAGTCTCCTATATAATGCTCCATCAATAACCTTATCAACAAACTTATAATATAAAGTTTCACTACTATCATCACGAATATTATAAATAGTTACCCTATCACTATTCAAAAATTCATAAACCTCTTCTTTCCCAGTAAAACAACCTAATATCTTCTCTTCTTCTCCAAAAGACTTAAAACTTACCTTATCACTCAAATCATAAATCACATTTTTTTCTTCTCTATCAAAATTAACAATATTAAAAACCAAAATAACTAAAAGCAAAACTAAAATAACTGGGTAAAAACAAATAGAAACAAAATACTTAAAATAATCAACTAGTCCTACTTCTCCATTCTCTTTACCACTAGTAACCTTACTCTTTAAATAATTTCCTAAAACTCTCTCACTCTGATTTAACCTTTCCCCACAACTCTTACAATTTAAATCCCCTAACTTATTAACCTTACCACAAAACTCACAATAAATTTTATCACTCTTCATAACTACTCACCACCTAAATAAACATAAACCTTTAAAGAACCATAATAGTCTTCATCAGCATAAATAACATAATAAGAATTATCACTTTTATTAACCTCTAAATACAAGTCCTCTGTATCACTAACACTAACTCTCTTAATAAGTTTACCATCACTACTAAAATAATCAACATTAAACTTAGAAACATTCTTTGGTACATAAATATTTAACAAAAGATTATCATACATCACATAAGAATCCCTATCTAAATACAAATAATACTCATTAAGCTCTTGATTATACTTAACCTCATACTGATTACTCTCTAAAATACCAAACTCATCCCTATTAAACAAAGAAAAACACGCTATCAAAGTTAAAATCAGCAAAACACTAATAACTTTAAAATAAATACTACTAAATATCTTATAAATAGTCTTATCTTTAAAACCTTGAACTTTACTAACAAAACTTTCTAGCTTATCTTCACTCGCCATCTCTTTTTCTTTCTTAGTAAACTTATGCCCACAATACTTACAATAAACTGCTCTTTTAATACTTTCTTTACCACATTTCTTACACAACATATAATAAAACCTCCAAAATCTAGAAATAGTATATCATTTAAAAGAAAAAACAAAAAGATATAATTTACTTTTTATACCTTTTTATTATCTCCAAAGCTACATTAACCCCATCAATACCTGACGTAGTAATACCACCAGAATAACCAGCACCCTCTCCACAAGGAAAAATATTCTTAATATTAGACTCTAAATTATCATCCCTATAAATCCTAATAGGAGAACTAGTCCTACTCTCAACACCGCTAATCAAAACATCATCAGAATCAAAATTCTCTATCTTTTTACCAAAATCTTTCATAGCCATAATAACTGCATTCTCAATATATGGTGGTAAAACCCCTCTAATATTAGATAACTTATACTTACCCTTAACCATAGGAACAACACTACCCAACTTTTCACTCTTCTTATTATCTAAAAAATCTCTAAAAGTTTGAATAGGAATACATCCATTAGTAAGTAAAAACATCTTTCTCTCAATCTCCTCTTGTAACTTAACACCATCCATAACACCACTACCATAATCAAGTGGACTCACACTAACAACAATCGCACTATTAGAAACACCGCTATCTCTTTCATAATTACTCATTCCATTAATAACAAGTTTCTCATCTTCACTAGAAGCATTAACAACATACCCACCAGGACACATACAAAATGAATAAACACCTCTATTACTATCAGTAGTATAAGTAAGCTTATAACTAGCATGTCCCAAATACTCTTTAAATTCGCCATATTGCCACTCATCAATCATATCTTGTTTATGCATAACCCTAAACCCAATAGCAAAAGCCTTAGGACTCATACTTAAACCCTTATCATAAATCATTCTAAAAGTATCTCTAGCAGAATTACCAATAGCCAAAACCAAAGCATTACACTTAATCTTTTCACAATCATTAACTATAATACTATCTAACTTACCATTATCAATAACCAAATCAGTAAGCTTAGTAGAATATCTAAACTCTCCACCCATACTAATAATCTTATTCCTAATATTCTTAACAACATCTCTTAACTTATCTGTACCAATATGTAAATTATACCCATACATAATCTCTTCCTGAACACCATTCAAAGTAAAAATCTCAAAAACTTTCTTACCAATATTTCTCTTATCTTTAACCAAAGTATTAAGTTTCCCATCAGAAAAAGTACCAGCTCCACCTTCTCCAAACTGAACATTACTCTCTTTATCTAACTTACCATCATTCCAAAACCTATTAACATCCTCTACCCTCTCATCAACCATTTTCCCTCTTTCAATAACCAAAGGCTTATACCCATTCTCTGCTAAAATATACGCGCACATTAACCCAGCAGGCCCACTACCTACAATAACTATACGTCCTAATATGTCCGTACTACCACTATATGGAACACTAAACTCATATATAGGTGCCTTACTCACATCAAAAATACCCTTTGCTAATACCCTATCTTCATTCTTAACACTAACATAAAACTCATAAACAAAAAATATCTCTTTCTTATCTCTTGCATCAATACTCTTCTTATTAATCTTTAAATCTAAAATATCATCCCTATTTAATCCTAAAATACTACAAACTTTACTAATTCTTTCCTCTTCACTATCTAAACTAACCAAAATCTTTACTTGTCTAACTCTAATCATACACTCTCTCCCGCAATCAAACCACTCATCCATGCAAATCCTAAATTATAGCCACCACATATACCATCAACATCCAAAATCTCGCCAGTCAAATACACATTCTTAAACTTCAAAGATTCCATAGTTTCAGGATTAATCTCATTAAGTGGTACACCACCACTACACACCTGTCCATCATTAAAACCTTTAGTTCTAACCACTTGAAACTTAAACTGCATAATCATATCAGCAACATGCATCAAATCATGATCTCCCTTTAATAACTTAAAAAACAAATTAACCAACTTCTCACTTAAAAATCCATTAAGTAAAACTTTCAAATCCACATTAAGTTCCTCTAACTTTTTAGATAAATAATCTTTAAAATCACTAACACTTCCACCAAACCAAGGAACAAAATTAATATAAATAACTTCACTCTTACCCTTATATAAACCACGTGAAACAACCCCACTCAAATTAAACGTACAAATACCACTAATTCCATAATCAGTAAGTTGCACTTCTCCACTCTCACTCTTTACAAGAGAATCGTCTTCATACAAAGTAAGCCTAACTTCACTCCTAACACCAGCCCAAGCTTTATAAAAGTCTCCTGAACCTTCTAATTGTACCAAAGACGGAAGTATTGGTGTAAGACTATGTCCTAAAGACTTAACCAAATCATACCCATTTCCATCACTTCCAGTCTTCTCTAAAACCTTGCCACCAGTACTAATTATAACCTTATCAAAAACATAATCTCCTTTATCAGTCATAACCTTTACCTTATTATCTCCATGCTTCTTAATACCTGTAACAAAAGTATCATAATTAACCTTTACACCCAAAGACTCCATTCTTTTCATAAGAAGAGAAAGAACACTCTTACTTTCCTTACTAAACGGATACAAATACCCATTAATATCTTTAATAACTAAACCTAAAGACTTAAAAAAATCTATAACTTCCTTACTCTTCTTATTAAAAATAACCTCTAACTCTTTCATATTACTAGAATGAAAATAATCAAGCTTCATATCACTATTATACAAATTACACCTACCATTACCAGTAAGAAGTAACTTTTTACCACATCTATTATTCCTTTCCAAAATAACAGTATCATAACCTTTTTCTCTAGCCTTAATCGCGCTAACAATACCAGAAGCGCCTGCTCCAACAACACATACTTTCATCATACTCACCATAATAAGTTTATCAAATTTCTAATAAAAAGTCTTTAATTTTCACAAACTTCTTTCATAAATTTTACTGCACTTCTTTCTGCACTTTTTTGAGTTTTACTGCACTTCTTTCTGCACTTTTTTGGTTTTTACTGCACTTCTTTCTGCACTTTTTTTGGTTTTACTGCACTTCTTTCTGCACTTTTTTGGTTTTTACTGCACTTTTCTAAGTTTTATAACATACAATAACCACAAAACACAAAGACTATGTTATAATATAAACAATAAAAGGAGTCCAAATGATTAAATTTATAATAATAGAAGTTGGTAGTACCACTACAAAAGCATACTTATATGAAAATGAAGAAATAAAAAGCATAAGCAGAATAACAATACCTTTCAAAGCAAACTATAAACTAAAGAGTTCTTTACAAAAAGAAGACAAAGAAAAATTGTACAAATACGTAAACGAAAACAAAATGTACTTTACATACGTATATGGCACAAGCATATTTAGAACAATAAGCACAAAAGAAAGAAACGAATTTGAAGACGAATTTAAACAAAGAACAAACCTAGAATTTAATACAATAACACAAGAAATAGAAAACAAATACACAACCTATGGTGCCACTAGAAACATAAACTATAATAACAATGTAGCTGTAATGATAGGCGGTGGAGCTTCAACTGAACTAAGCATTGTAAAAAATAAAAAAATAATAGAAACATCTTATTATGACTTTGGTGCAGTAGACATAACAAATAAATTTAACGACCTAAAAGAAAACAAAGCAACCACAGACTATGAAACCATGATAAACTATATCAAAGAAAAACTAAAAGAAACAAAAAACAAACCAGAAGTCCTAATATTAGCAGGTGGAGACTACTTATATTTTTACGAACAATTACAAGAAAAACTACAAACAAACACACTATTTAATAACAAAAATGAGCCCTACATGCTAGACATAAACGAAATGGAAAAAATAGATAAAAAATTCATTTACGAAACATCACTAAACAACATAAAAGAAAAAACAAACGATCCCCTATGGTGGGATGGTGCAAGGGCAATGAGATTAATAGTAGAAGCACTAGCAAAAACTCTAGGTGTAAAATACATAATACCAACAAAAATAACATGTGTATATGGTGTTGTAGAAGAACTGAAAATCATCTTGTAAACCAAATGAAAATTAACAAAAAGAATAGATAAAAACTCTATTCCTTTTTATTTCTCTCAATATGAAAAAAGTACTGAATAGCAAGACCAGAATACTCGCCAAACTCATTTTCCATATACCTACTTATTGCTTTAACATCATCTTTCACATTAAAATTCTTACTAACAAACTGCCTAACCCAAGTATCTATAGGAAAAGTATCAAACCTACCATACCCAAAAAGTAAAATACAACTAGCAACTTTCATACCAATTCCCTTAATACTCATTAACTCTTTTAACGCGTCCTTTGTACTTAACAAATCAAGACGCTCCAAAAACAAACTATCACTACCTAACTTATCTAAAGCATTCCTAACATACTCATCACGAAAACCTAACCCTAAATTCCTTAACTCACTCACACTAACATCCTTAATATCACTATAAGTAGGAAACAAATAATAAACTTTACCTCTAAACTCTACCCTTTTACCAAACCTTTCACATAACCTATTAACAATAAGAGTAATTCGTTTAACATTATTATTCTGACTAATTATATAAGTAATAAACATCTCAAACTTATCTTGCCTTAAAATCCTATACCCTTTACACTTATCAATATTATCTCTAATAACCTTATTCTTAACCAAAACATTATTAATACTATCGTAATCATGCATCAAATCAAAATAAGAAAGCAAAACCTCTTCCAAAAACTCATAATTACTACTACTTACCTCTAAATACTCTCCCTCTTCCCTAATATTAATAACCCTATCACTTAAAATAACAGTATAACTATTGTCCTCTTCCAGTGTCATCCTAAAACACTGACCACTAAACAAAGTATCATATAAATTAATATTTCTCTTCTTAATCTTCATAATCAAATTATACAACAAAAATCAACATAAAAGTACTAAAATTCTTCACAATTTGATATAATAAAACATATAAAGAGGAGGAAAACTATGAGTTTAGTAGTTTATAACACAATAACAAGAAAAAAAGAAGAATTTAAACCAATAGAAAAAGGAAAAGTTGGAATGTATGTATGTGGACCTACTGTATATGGAATGCCTCACTTAGGACATGCTAAAAGTTACATAACATTTGACGTAATCTATAGATATTTGTGTTACCTTGGTTATAAAGTAAAATACGTTCAAAACATAACTGATGTAGGACACCTAGTTGGAGATGGAGACTCAGGAGAAGACAAAATAGAAAAACAAGCAAAAAAAGAAGAAATAGACCCAGTTGAAATAGCATACAAATATGAAACAATATATTTTGACATGATGAAAGAACTAAACATATTAAAGCCATCCATAAGTTGCCGTGCAACAGGTCACATAATAGAAATAATAGAAACAATAAAAACTATAATAGACAAAGGATACGCCTATGTAACAGACGAAGGAAATGTTTATTATAGAGTATCTAAATTTAAAAAATATGGAAGTTTATCAAATAGAACACTAGAAGAAGCACTAAGCGGAGAAAGAATTGAAGTTGCAACTGACAAAGAAAATAATGAAGACTTTGCCTTATGGAAAAAAGCAGAAAACAATCACTTAATGAAATGGCCTAGTCCATGGGGTTTAGGTTACCCAGGTTGGCACATAGAATGTTCTGTAATGTCTAGAAAATACCTAGGAAAAACATTTGACATACATGGAGGAGGAATGGACAATATATTCCCACACCACGAATGTGAAATCGCTCAGTCAGAAATAGCAAACGATGCACCATTTGTAAACTACTTCATACACAATAACTTAGTAACAGTAAATGGACAAAAAATGGGTAAATCCCTTGGAAACTTCATAACACTACCAGATTTATTTAAAGAATTTAACCCAATAATAATAAGATTCTATGTATTACTAAATCACTACAGAAAACCTACAGACTTTAATAATGAACAAATAAAAGAAACAGAAAAAATATACACAAAACTTGCAGAAACAATAAATAACTTAAAAAATGAAATAAAAACAAAAGAATATACCACTTTAGAATTAGTACCAGAAGTTGAAGAACTAAAAAGAAAATTCCTAGAAGCAATGAATGACGACTTTAACACAGGACTTGCCATAAGTTACATATATGAAGCACAAAAATTAATTAACAAAGAACTAACAACAAAAAAATCAACATCAACCCTACTAGCGCTAGATAACTTCATAACTGAATGTGCAGAAAACATTCTAGGCTTAACATTCAACACAAACAACAAAAATTCTAAAGAACAAGATTTAATAAACATAATAAATGACATAAGAAATGAATATAGACAAAACAAAGAATATGAAAAAGCAGATACATTAAGAGACAAACTAACAGCCTTAGGAATAACAATTAATGATAGAAAATAAAAGGGTAACAACTAAAGTTATCCTTTTATTTTACTCAAAAAACTTCTCAATAGAAATACCTAGCACTTCACTAATCTTATACAAATTATACAAACTAATCCCCTGATTAACCTTAGTACTTTCCATACTTCCTATCATTGACACACTTACACCTATTCTCTTTGCCAAATCACTTTGTGTCATAGACCTTTCATTAGCATTATATAAAAGCCTATACTTCTTTATATTTTTACCGACTATATTATTTACTATTTTCTCATTTTTCATTTTTAACCCTCTTATTTATAAAGTTAATGGGCCAGACTGAACTCACTACTTTTCAATTTTAAAATCCGGCCCATTTTGTTTTATATTAATTCTCTTTTGCATCGCATGAACTATCTGAAGTGACTTCATATGGGTCCCCAGCTGTACCGCTACCAGATAACTGAACACAAGATTTTAGAGAAATTACTGGACGCACGACGCCACTGTCAACGCTGACGCTGTAGTCGCTCAACTGACCTGCGTAGCTAGAACCGTACACGTAAAACACGTTCGCGTCGCTGCTGCCGTAGTCGAAGTAATACGGACTCATTGTCCACCACCACTTGTCACCGGTTGAACTACCACCACTTGAGTTTCTATAGTAGTAAGCATCTCCATTTTTTGTACCATATACGCCACCTGCATATGATACTTCGTCTGCGGTCATCAAACCTATTGGCTTTGTTAAAGCTCCGTTACCACCAGAAGCCTGACTTACACTAAACATATCTTTCTTTCTCTCTGTATCTGAAGAATCTGTATGTAGTGTTCCACTATATGTATTTCCACATTTGAATGATGGATGGTATTGTGAACTTTGTGAAGCACCTTTATTACTACTAGCATAAGTTGTTAGTCTTTGTGCTGCTCCATAATACAGTGTACTACTTGCAGACCAGTTGTCATTACTTCTATCATTACAATATATTGCAGTCTTACTTATATACTTATCATAACTTTGCAAATCACTTGTATACCAACTATCTAAAGTACTCTTTATCGGACTACTTGTACTGTTCCCTCTTATTGCTGACAAAGTACTTCCTGTACTATACATAAAACCTACATAGTTCATATTATAATATGTTGGATTATATGCCATTGTACTTATATAAGCATCACTTGCTGTTGTACTGCTTCCTGCATACAATAACCTTATACTTTCGTCCTCATTTAATCTTATTATTCTCCAGTATTTACCTGCAAAATGTACCCAGTTATCAGTAGCATTTCCTGCATAATAATATACTTTATTTCCTCCCTCTGTCCATTTTCCATCTTCATAATATTTAGAAGAAGCTGATACTACTGTTCCAAAACTTCCATCTGCCCTCTTTCCAGCACTCTTGAACACTTCGTCAAATTTTGCTAATGCCTTACTCTTAGCTAGTACTGCATTAAATGTACATGTTACATCCCTTGATATTCCTGAGACTGTTAATGTTGAATTATTACTGTTATAACTTGCTGTTGCTCCTGGACATGATGGATTAATTCCATCAAATGTGTAACCATCTAATGGTTTTACATTTTCAAATGTTACTGTTCCTCCTGTTAATGCATTTGATACTTTTGTATCACTTCCTGTTCCATTTCCTACTGTTAATCTTACTGTTGGTAGTTTTCCTGTTTTAAATGTACATACTGTTTCTCCTGTTATTCCATTTACTGTTACAGTTGGCGAATCATATGTTGCTGTTGCATTTCCTGTACATGTTACTTCTTTATATTGATAACCTGACTTTACTGTTACATTAAATGTTGTTGTTCCTATTCTTCCTACTACTTTATTGGTTGGTGTTCCTAGGTTTGCTCCTTCTGTTGGTTCTGCTACTATTGATACTGAATAACCTCTTTTAAAGTCTACTGTACAAGTGGAAGGTCCTTGTTTTCCATTTGTTACTTCTATATTTTCATTCTTCCATGTTGCTTCTACCCCATTTGTACATTTGACACTACTAAATATATATTCATCTACTGATGGTAATGTTGGTGTTGATTCCCCATTTATTGTGTATTTTACTAGTATTACTTTTCCTTTACTATATATTCTA
>CANQQR010000013.1 GCA_947626035.1 uncultured Bacilli bacterium
ACATTCTAAACTTATAACCTTTAATAATCTTCATAACCATCATCGCCTTTCTGATTTAATTGTAGCACACAAATATTTGACATACAAGTGTTTTTGTTATTTTTTTTTAATTTTTTTATTGAGAGCTTTCTTATTAAGTAAAAAAGATAGCAGTTACCCTACTATCTCACACTCATTAACACTAACAAACTTTCTACCCTTTAATCTATATAACTGACTACAATAACCAATATTATCATAATACGTATTAGTCAAAACAAACTCTAATTTTTTATCATCAAAAATATCAAGAATATTAAAAATACTAACATAAGGAATATCTATAAAATTTGAACTAACATTTTTACTTACAACATAATACTTATTATTATCTCTATAAACTAAAGCGCTATAATAGTCTTCATTACTTATCTCTCCATCAGTACCATAATGATTTAACAAATAAATACTTTCTTTATCAGTATCATTATCAAAATCTAAACTAATTTTACTAACATACTCTACTTTTACACTAAACCCCATCTCTTTAGATAACTCATCTATCTCACTATCACTTATCTCTTTATTTTCTTCATACTTAACCTGAACAACATTACCACTATAACCTAATAAATTATCATATCTTTCCTTATAAAGATTATCATTTATCTTATCAAACACATAAAACTTCTCATTTTGTGTATTATAAAATAACTTATTAACCCCTAAATCTTCTCCCCCTACATAAATACCATAATCTTTATTATTATAATCATCTAACTTATCAGTAACATTCTTACACTCATAACTTCTGCAATCTAATATAGTATAAGGCTTCAAAAACAACACATAACTTCTATTAGAATAATAAACTTCAACTATCAAATAAATACCAAAAAACATCAAAGAAATCATAATCATAAAAACAATAACACCAATTTCAAATTCACTTATCTTTTTCATATTTCATTCCTTTAACTAAATTTATAAGCAGTTAACCAATTGACACTACGCTTATTATATACATCTAAAACAACAGTACAATCTCTACCAGGGTCAGCTATATATATATCATTTCCTTCCACACCAGTTACAAACACATAGTGATCAGTTCCATCATATGCTGCATCTTTTACCTTCAATATAACTTCATAACCTTGATTTAATAAATTAGCAATTTCACCAACTAAATAATCATAACTACCACTTCTAGTAATACGTTCATATTCTTTATCACCAATAGCAGTTCTAACACCACAGTCGTAAGAAAAATTATCACCATTTACTAAACAACCATTATCCATTAAAGCTTTTGCATAAGTTCCAGGATTAAAATCTGGAATAACAAGTAAAGAAGAATTTTTAGCAAACATCATTGCATGTGATGTGATAAGACAACCAACTTTTCCTAATGTACTATGATTTAACTCTAGACCACTCCATTGAGGATCTCCTTGCTTCCAAGATGCCCAATCTCCACTTGCTACACCAGTAGACTTACAATTAGGTGTTCCAAGTTTAAAAGGATCTGTAGGATAAGCTTTTTTTAATATTTCAGTATAATCTAATCCCTCATCACCCCATGCTAGTAAACAAGTTTCATAAGCTATATGATTTTTAGGAACACAAGTACCATTTTTTATTCCATCACATGAACATGGATCTCCTACTACAGATTGAGCACTACGATATTCAACATAATAAATATCGTTATTTTCCCCTAACATAGTCACACCCGCGACTTCACTAATAACATTTTTCATATATTCTATATCTTCTTCAGGCAAATCCCCAGTACTAGCATAATGTTTACAATTACCTCTTTGTGCCATACTTGTATCTGATGGATATACATAATTGAAATCACCCACACTACACGTATGACATAATTTACCAGGCTCACAATATATTTGATTTTTAGTTCCACCATAAATCTCTATAACAATATTACCGTCTTCATTTTTCATATTTGTTAAACCAATATGTAACACAACATTTCTAGTCATAATAGCAAAAGCTTTAAGTTCATCAGGAGTACGACGAGCTCCTCCATATCGCACAGGTGACATTTCACCATAAACTACACCAGCAATATAATCTTCCAAATTAAGTAAATCAACACCCTCCATTGGACTTCCATCTTCAGCTAATACTCTAACCTTTATATTAGAAAGCTCTTCGCCATTTAAATTATAACTACAAACTCTACCTACACTAGAACTATCATCCCGATTAGCAACTTCAGTTTGAACATGATTAGGGTAACCTAAAACATAATTAATATAATCTTGCCTAGAGTCTATTAATTCAATAATATGTTCTATTTCCTTATCAATAAAATAATCATAACTTACAAATTCTTTAGTATCTTCCACCCTATATCTAGGATAAGTGTTAAATATAAATCCACAATTATACCCATAAATACCACTATCAATTGTTACATTAGCATAATCATTAGTAGTAGTATCAGGGTCAGCTTTAGCATCATATTTACTCATATCAGGTAAATCAAAACCAAGCAAATCTTTACAATCCGCACTTGTAGCTTGATAAGCAAGTTTTTTATTTAAATCATCTTCATAAGCATCAGCAACATCTTTCCCATATCTTAAATACAAATACAACTTATCAACATCTACATTATGATCTTCAGAATAACCTGCTTCACAAGTTCCATCATCTGGGTCTTCAGTTTCTTCATTCGGTTGCCAATAATAATAAGTATAACTTTCATTAAAAATATAATAATCTAAAAGATTCCAAATAGTAGTACTATTATAAATATTAGCTGCCATCAAAGTAGCAATAGCATCCAAATCATTTATTTGACCTAACTCCTCTGCACTAGAAACAACATTATAGTCTTCAGGCATAATATAAGGCTTACCATCTTCATCCGTGTTTTGTGTATCAAAAGCATAATACATACTAGCCATCATATACCCAGGAGATACTGGCTTAACTTTCTTTTCTTCTTCTTCTAAAACATATTTAACATAATGAACAAGTTCACATGTATTACTAAGATCATTAATATGGAAAAAATCTCTAATTCTAGCAAAGAAATCTAATTTACATTCAGCTCCACTTTCTTCATCTACATCAGCCATTATACTTTCTAATTCATTCCTACTCATACCTTCAGAAAACTTCTCATTAAAAACCTCTAAAGTCTCTTCACCAGTAAGACCAAACTTCATACCTAAACTATTTACAACCATTGCTACAATAACAGTAATAAGCACAATCAAAAGTATTACAACTGCTACAATTATAGCACCCCAGCCAACAGGCGTTGCAAAAAATGCAGCAAGTCCTTCTCCTATAGCAGAAATACCAGCCTTAGCTGCTTCTCCTCCTGCTTTAATAGCCGCTTTACCTGCATTAGCAATAGCTTGACCACCCTTTGCAAGTAACTCTCCTCCTGCCTTAGCAGCACCTTCACCAGCCTTAACAACAGTTTCTTCAGTAGACTTTGTAACACCTTCTAATCCTTCTTTAATAGCCTCTCCTGGCCCATTTCCAACTGGATTAGTAGCTTTAGCAGTTCTTTTTCTAACACTATTAATAACATTACCTAAAACATTACCTCCACTACCACCAGAAGAACCTCTAGAATTACTCTCGTCATCTAATCCATCTTGATAAGGATCAAGTCCATTACCACTAGGCATACCTACATTATTACTTACGTCATTACTAGGAATATTATTACTAATATTATCAAGCCTAGTTTTCTCTAACTTACTCTTTATATCATTAACATCATTTTGATTATTGGAAACGCCAAAACGGCCCACAGTATTATTTTGTGAACCATTTATTAAAGTACTCTCATCTTTTCTTTGAATATCTTTATCGTCTTCCATAAACTACCTCTTTAAAAATTATAGTCCTCCACCACTACCAAATGAATCTAACTCTTCTTGTGTCACTATAACATTAATTCTCATTCTTCTAGAACCACAAACAAATAAAGCCTCTCCTTGATTATATCTCTTAATAGACTCTTTCTCTTGATCATTTAAATCAATAAGTCTAGACAAATCCTCAACTGCTTGTTTTTTAAGTCCCATAACTAAATAATAAGCAGCATTATCAAAAATTGCCTTACCATGAATAATAACTTCTGGACTAGCAAAATCAGTAGGTTGTTGTGTAATAATAATTGTACCAGTATTATACTTTCTACTTCTACGTTGAACTTGTGCTAAAAACTCTGCACCTAAAGTATTTTTATCAGCAAGAAGTGTATGAGCCTCATCTACCATCAAAACAGTATTAGTACCCTTATCTAAGCAAAGACCCCATGCATGCTTTAATATGTTAAAAAACAAAGCATTTCTAATATTAGCATCACTATTCATAAGTTCTCTAATATTAAATACAATAAAATCACTATCAGGTTGAACAGTAGTATGACCCGTAAAATAATAACGTAACTCTTTAACAAGAGGTCTTACCTTAAGTTCAAGTCTCTCCATAACATCTCTTTCATGTGTCTTCTCAGTCATACTATGAAGTCTTCCATTAATAGTAGCATACACATCATCAAAAGTAGGATAATCTTCACTTGTAAACTTACTAAAATCAGTATTTTCATCAATTTTATATCTCTTATAAGTATCTTGTACTACTTCACTAAACAAAGTAAGAACATCCTCTTCAATAGTAGGACTATAATACTTCATAAATGCTTTTAAAGTTTGCAAAGTTCTTGTTAATATTGCATAACCCACACTACTAGGATCATCCTCTTCATCCATATCAACAATAACTTCAAGTGGATTTATCATACCAAAAGATCCACCTCTACCTAAATCAATGAAATCTCCTCCATATAATCTAGTCATATCACCAAGTTCGCCTTCAGGATCAATCGCTACAATCTTATGTCCATTTCTAATATTAGCTCTAAGTAAAACCTTAGCAGCAGTAGACTTACCACTACCAGAAGTACCTAACATAATAATATTAGCATTATTTCTATTATACTCTTTCTTAATTTGATACAAAAATTGATTAAATAAAATTATACCTCCAGAAAAATCCACACCAAGTAAACAAGAAAGTCCAGGATCCTTAATACTATCAAACACAAAAGGGTACATTGCACTCATAGTAACACTTGGAATAGGTGTACCAATTCTCTCTTCAATATCATTAGATGGGAATATAGGTAAACATGACTTTAATATCTTTTCTTGTTCAAACCTTAAAACAATACCTTTCATACCCATAGCATCCAAATAATTCTTAACTTGAACCTTTTTATTTTCAAGCTCTTCAGCACTATCAGCACTTACCATAACATGCATTTGAAAATCAAAAATTCTAGCTTGTGTAGCAGTAAGCATACTTATAAAACTCTCAATACTCTCATAGTCTTGCCTAATTCTCTCTTGCACAGTCCTATCATACTCATCTTGATACCTTGCTTTCATATCAGCAATCTCTTTATTAAGCATCTTAGAAAGAACTGAAAATTCAATTGGAATATGCTTAATAATAATCTTAATACCATTATATTGAGTTAAATTAGCAAGATACCCTTCATTAATCATCTTAGGATAACTAATAACAGTAAGAAAACAACAATACTTACCACTTATAACCATATCCCCACTTCTAAATTCTAACCCCTTAGGAGCTAATTGACTTTTTAAATTCATGCACCAATCACCGTTCCAAACTCTGTTCTATTTCCATCATTTAAAAATCCATCAAGTAAAACTCTTAAATCATCATTACTAGTTTGTGTAGCTTGTAAACCACAAGTAGCAAGCCCACTAATAATACTTTGTATTCTCTTTTGAATAATCTCTGGTCTCTTTTCCTTAAACAGTAAGAAATACTCTGTATCAGCAACACCTATTTCCTTACTCATAAACAAGTTTGCCTTATTAATATCTTGCATAACTAACTTCTTCATTACAGGTGTTTGAACATTATTATATAAAAGTTGTAACTGACTTAAATATACATTAATATCAACAGGCCTATCAGCACATATAATCCAAAATTCATAATCCAAAGTATTATAAAAGTTTCTTAAATTATAAATAACATTCTTCTGACTCTCATAATCCATAATAAATATATTCTTAGGCTGTATCTTAACACCAGTAACTTGCATACCATCATCTACTTGAATCGCACCATTCAAAATAGACTTAATAGGTAACCAATTCTCAGCATATCTTTGTGATCTAGAATTAACACTACTTTTCTTCCCCGTACTCACTTCTTACACACCAACCTTTCCATAAATAAACTCTCCTATTTGTAATAAATATATAAAAATCATTTAGAAACATCATTACATTATGATAATGTGGTATAGGAAACACCAAAAATGTTCCAATCGATATAGGCAACAACTTTATAAGTGTCGTAAACAAACTATTTGAAGAAATGACTAAGAAGAAAAGAATAGACAAACCAATCCCCACCAAAAACACCACTAAATCAATTGGTCTAAACAAATTAAATATTAATTGTCCTTTCTTTGCATTCGCAGGTATTAAATAATTATTCATACATTTTCCCTTCCCTTCTTTTTTTAACGTCTACCACCATTTGCAGAACTTGAATTTCTATATCTATCAGTATGTTGTCCACTTTCAGCATCTTGTTTATTCTTTTTAGCTTGTTTTAATTCAGCATCATAATAAGCTCTAAAGTCTGAAACAACACCAGTTCCTTCAGTATCACTATCAGCAACTCTACTTGAACCAGTAGCATTAACAAATGGATTCCTATTCTTTTGAGTACGCACCAAATCATAATGAGCACGTTGCGACTCAGAAAGTGTAGTATATTTACGAGGATCATATGTAATAGTTCTTCTACCATTAGCACCAACTGTAGTATTTTGACTTTCAAACCAATTAAATGCTCTCTTCTTATAAGCCATTTCCGCTCTTTTAACAGCATCATCCGCTGCTCTATATTGTGCAGCCGTAGGATTACCACCATGCATTGCTTGATAATCCAAAGCCTTAAGTGCATTTTGAGCCATCATATAATCATTATCGCGTTCTAAACCACCAACTTTAACTGTGTGTCCGCTAGCATCTAAAGTATCAGATCTAGCATAATCAGCTAAAACAGCCTGTTCAAACGCTGTCAATCTTTCTACTCTTTCTTGAGCAGTAGTAACACGTCTATCGATATAATTATTATAACCAACACGGTTCAATACTCTACCTTGTGTATAGCCAACCAATCCACCAGCTTGTCCTACATTTCTACCTAAATGATAACTACTACCTATTGCACTAGCCGTTCTTCCTATACCAGCAGGAATTCCTCCAGCAAAACCATTAGCAGAAGCAAAACTTTGACCACCATGATACATTCCAGAAAGACCACCAGCAGCAACTCCACCTAGAACATCAAATGCGCCACGAGCTCCAGTTCTTCCAGTAGCATGAGCTCCAATTCCACCTGCAACAGCACCACCGACAAATCCAAGACCTCCACCAACTATACCCTTTAAAACTGTACCAAATGATTTACCTGGCATTTGCCCCATTTTAATACCTATTGCATTTTCTATAAGCTTTGGTATCTCTTTGGCAGATTGAAAGACGCCAATATATAACAATACAGTTAATAAAATAGGAAGTGCCATTATCATAGGTGTAGAAGTCATGTTAATAATTTCATCAGAATTAGTAATAAGTGATAAAACAACAAAAGCTAAATAAACTGTCAAAATTCTAACAAAAACTTGTATATAAATATTTAAGTAGGTTGTTGCAAATGTTTGAAGTCTATTCTTTTGCGATGGATCAACTGACATTATTATAGGAATCGGCGAAATAACTTGTAAAACTACAAGTTGAACAATCCTTACTGCAAGAGAAACAGCAAAAGAAACAAAATAATAAATTAACATAATACCGACAATACCTGAAATAAAAGGTGTATAATCAAAATTAGTACTAGAAGCATAACCAATTAATGTTGAAATTCCAGAAATTTGTGTTATACCGCCTACATCAGTTCCATATTTTACTTTATTATAATCTTCGCAATAATCAGAATAATAATTATCACAATCATTCTTAGGTTGAAAAAATAACAAAAACACATTATTAACAAATTTTTTACTTTCTGTTTCATCCTCTATAGTAGATTTCTCTGTATCAGGTCCATATATAATCTTAGGAATAACACGGTTTTCAATAACCAAATTTGTAAGATTACCTAATGTTTCAAAAATCAAAGGAGAAAGAACAAAACAAATAACGGCAATTACAATATTCTTAACATAAGAGCCCCCATTGCCAGTAAAAGATTTTATTTTATCTGGATCTACTAAATAATTTATAAGCATAATAGCAAGTCTAAACAATGCATACAAAGCTGACAAAAGCATAACACGATTAACAATATATCCAATTTCATTACTATAAGCAATTACTTGACCAGATAACTTTGCCATATCAAAAAACGTATTTAAAGCCATATCAGCAATTTTATAAATAATACCATCAATAAATAAACAAATCTCATCTATAATAGGTATAGCAAACCCACCAAAACTAAGAGAATTTTTTATCATATTCCACATAATATACCTCCTCTCTACTTAATACCGCATAATATATCTTCAATACCAAGTAAATTACCAATCATATCTATAACACTAGGTAAAAGTAATATAACAATCAAAACTATAATTCTAGTAGTAAATTTTTTAATAGAATGCATAAGTTCATCCCTATTATCTGTAATAGTTTTTGCAAAATCTAACATACTCATTAATAACACCAAAACTATAGAAAATATCTTAATCAAATTATAAACACCATCAAGCAAATTAGCAAGACTATTAGATTCACTAGCTCTTCCTAAATAATCAACACATTTGCCAACATTTTCATTAACAGGATTATCTAAAAAGCCGTCATCACCAAGAATATCATCCATACTACCAATCTCTAAAACTTCATAATCTAAACCAAATTGATTATTTTTTGCATAATCTTCTGATACTATATTATATTTTCCACCAGCCTTAAGAATTGCTAAACTATTACACTCGCCAGATGGAAAATACAAATCATTACCGCCAGGAATAGTAGAATTATTAGGACCATAAAAATGAAATGTACCTAATTTCGGAAAAGATATATCTAAATCAGCATTATTAAATTCTTCTATTTTTGTACCACCATTATAAGCTATTACTATTTTCTTTTTACCACTTTCAGTAACTACAAAATCTATTTGCATATATTGATCAATATCTAAAGCACCCCTCTTAGTGAAGGTATAAGAACATTTTTTTTCATCTTTATCATCTTCTATACCATTAAGCAAGTTCTTAATCTCTTCATCAGAATAAATTGAACCAGTCCAATCTATTTCATCATTTTTAGAAGTTTCATCAAAAATATGCTCTATACGACTTGCAACAGATATATTAGTATTATCATCAAAAAAATTAATAGAACCATATACGTTATCATAAATTTCGGTAGCATATATATTTGGACAAGTAGGAATTTTTAAATTATTAGGATTGCCATCATATCCAAAATAATTATTACAATTATCTTTATTATCGCAATGTATTGAAATAGGAACATTAAGTCCTACATCATCTCTCTCTATTAATTTACCGCTACCAATTTTAGATGTAGGAACCTCATTTCCATTAATACCAAAAACAAGACTACCATCTTTTTTTACAACAACATCAAAATTTTCTATTACAAAATTAGAAACAGGTTTTTTCGAAACGAATGGATTCAAATTATCTTTTTGATATGTGGGAAAATTAACATTAGTATATTTACAAGTATAAAGAATATCGCCAGATCCTCCCTTAGCAGTACGAGCAACATTACCATTACTAACTTTACTTACCATAGAATCACTTTGCAAAATTTTATTATCTGCTTTATATTCTAAAGTTCTAGCCTCAACTTTCACAGAATTAAAAGAAAAAATTAACATAAACAAAAATATATATACAAATTTATTTCTCACAGTCTCACCCACAATCATTCACTACTAAAATTATAAATTAAATTCAAGAATAAATCAATATGAATTAACAATTTTACTTTTAACTAAAATATAAAAATTCTAACAAAAAATATAAAAAAGAAACATATAAATTTATAATTTTTTTATTTTATTTGTTTCATTTAATAATCTATCAAAATTTGATACACAATTTCTTTTCTTGTATAACTTTATATTTTTCATATTCTTTTGTAGCTTTCTTCACAGCTTCTTTATGAGAAATATTTTCTTTTCCCTCTAATACATCATAATGAAAAACTTTTAATGCATTTTCAACTTCTCTTTTCCAATCATCCATATACATAGCAATATTTCTTTCAGCATTATTTTCTGCTATATCTAAAAATAAATTTACTAAATTATTTAAATTTTTAATTTCTTTTTCATTCAAATAATTCTTAGCAATAATAACATCAGATTTTAATATCTTACCATTAGGCAACTTTTCCCAATTAGTAAGACCCATATTATCTTTTGTAGAATCAACCCTATTATAAACAATTTCAGCAGCAGTTTGTCCAGTAATAGAATTTATTTTGAATAGTTTTATAAAATTCCATGTTCTTATCATATCTATTGAACACTCAGCAAAAATATCAGTAACCTTTTGATAAAACATTCTTTCAAGAAATCTTTGAAAATATTCTTTATCACTCTTATTCACTTTCATAAATCATTCATCATTTAATACAAAACCTTGAATCATATAATCTTTAATTATCTTATTAGCCCAAGTTCTAAATTTAATTGCTTTTTTAGAATTAACTCTAAATCCTATAGAAATAATCATATCTAAATTATAATATTTTGTATAATAAGTTTGCTTACCATCATTACCCACATGTTCCATTTTGGAACATGTGCAATTTTTGCACAAGTTATATTTTCAAATAATTATACTTGGAATTTTATATATAACATGTTAAAGTATTAATGAAAGGATAAAATAGCATGACTAATAAAAAAACTAAAATAAACAACAATAACGAAGAAGAACTACTAAAATATTTTACACAAGAAGAACTAGAAGAAGCAGCAAAAGAACTTGATGATATGGAAAAACATCCAGAAAAATATAAATCTTATAATAACATCAATGAATTACTTGAAGCATTAAATAATGATAATGAAGACTAAAAGAAGCCTTATGGCTTTTTTTATATATAAAAAAAGCTCTATTATATCAATAGAACTTAATTTATATTATGTTAATTTTCGCCAGATCCTCCAGCACCTTCACCACTGTCACCAGAACCTTCTGTATCAATAGTAGCTTTATTGAATCCACAATCACCATGATAAGGATGAAGTGCACAGTCTATACATGTCTCCCAATGATTATCGCTATTATTAACAACCAAATCAACAACTATTTTGGTAACAGAAATTACCAAGAAAGCTATGACCGCAGCAATTAATTTTTTGATTAATAAATTTTGAGCTGTTTTAATAGCATCTTCTTTTTTCTCCATTATGGCTTTAGCCATAGTCATCATACCTGATATAATTAACAAAATAGGTACTACTACTTGTATAGCTAAAATTACATAACCCATAATTGTCCATACCATATTTAAATCTTTACAAACATCAATCTTATCACTTAATTCAGTTGCCATAAAAAACATCCAATTCATAATACTCTCTCCTCTTCTTACACTAATTTTAATATAATTAATAAATAATGTCAATTAAATATCTTAACTTTACACTAAATTAACTAATTAAAATTTAAACATGCCTAGTAACTTATTCTTAGAACTATCATCGTCTCCTACTCCAACACTTTGCTTAGCAAATCCAAGTTTAGACAATAATCCGTTAATATCTCTACTACTATTATTTCTATCATCAACAAATGGCATATTATAATAAATCTTAGCCTTAGCTTCATATTCGAAAACGCTTAAATCACTATTTTGAACAGAACTAATATTTAACATAATCTTATCATTTTCATGCTTTTCAAATACTCTTCTATCTCTCTTCATCAACTTATTTAACTTTAAAATAGATGGTTCTATAAGATATAAAACATCATTACAAATATCAACATCTGTATAATCATTTAAATCAATTAAAATAACATTAACATCTCTCTTTTTCATAAGCTCTTTCGGTAAATCTACCGCAGTAGTTGAAATCATATTACTATCTTCAAAATAAAGGAAATCCCTTTTATCAACTTCTATAGCGCAAACACTATAATTACTCTCTAAATGCTTTTTCATCATATAAACTAACGTAGTAGCACCCGCACTATCAGTCAAATTCTTAACTCCAATAACTCTCGTATTATTAGAAAAATTCTCATCAACATAACTTCCGCTACCTTCAACATTATGAATATGGGCAACATCTCTATAACTATTTGGATTATTAAGTAAATATCTTACCCCTTCCAAATTTCTAGTAAAATTATAAATGCCCATAGAAATTAATTTTGATAAATAAGCACTAGTAGAACTTTCATCACTATCATCTAGAAGTAATATGACTTTATTCATATCTAAATTAATACTTAACTTTTGTAAAGTGTCAATATTATTATAATCTTTTAAAGCTGTAATATCTAAAATCATTCTATCAAAATAAAAGTTAGAAAATTGAGAAATTATATCATCAACATCATATACACCATCTAAAGATTTAATAATCTCAATATTTAAACTATTAAGCATATCTTTATATTTATTTGCAATTATTACATTCATAAAAACCTCCCCTTAAGAACATGGAATCCCATCAATTGTAAAATACAAAGTTTTAGTTTCGCCACTTACAGGAATAGTAAATGTTTTCCAAAAAATTGGTATTTCAAACTTTATAAATGTTCTAACTTTATAATAAGAGCCATTTCCATCACAAACTCTACGTACACAATAACCACCATCACGTTTACTAAAACCACTAGGACATTGATTATCTTGAATTTGAGTAGTAGCATAACCAACTTCTTTTAAATAAGCATAAATCTTGTCTTCAGTCTTACTACTTCTTTTAAGTTCATCATCAGACACACCAGCCATACCACCATTACCAGCACTAGTATTAGTAGAAAAACCTTCATTTTCTTCTATCAAATTAATGATACGATTTTTTACCTTAAATGCCTTAGTATAATTAATAGATACAGCTAAATATGCGGTAAAGAGCATTATAAACACAACAACAATCCCAAGCATCCAGCTTCCACCAATCGCTTCTCTCATTTCTTATTGCCCCTTAACTAATCTTGTGCTTTAACGTCTTGAGTACAACTACCTTTAGTTGAATCGCACTTACAAATCCAACACTTAGTATTATCGTTAGAACCATTACATAAAGTAGGGTCATCGGATTGTTGAGCAGTATAACCTGTACCATAAGCATCACATGTTCTTTGAACTATAGTTCTTTGAATCATTGGCCAAACAAATGCGTAAAAAAGTGCAGCAACAGCAGCAATAGCAATAACTGTTATAACTGTCATATTTAATTCACCTGTAGCTTCTTTCATATAACTATCATCCTCCTCTTATTATTATTACAATAATCATTATACTTTAAACGCAAATAATTATCAAGTATATATACAATCAATTTAACATTTTTATAAAACTTAAGCATTAAACATTCTAAGTATAGCAAGTAGTAATATTACCATAACACCTACACCAGTAGTAGATAACATTACCATTGTCTTCTTTTCCATCTTATCTAGACGCTCTTTATATTTAGTCTCCCTACTTTTAGCTTGTAAATTAGATATAGTTCTTGAAAAAACTATCAATTGATCTTGTTTTCTCTCTTGATTACCTAAACCTAATCTATATAAAAGCCTCATCATTCTCATTGAATCTCTAACTGGATACCTAATAGCAAAAGCCATATAAGGATCAATACTTGAGTCACCTGCATTAATACTTGCAATTAATTCTTTTAATCCATCTTTAAAAATACCAGGAGCTTGATCTACACTCTTAGAAAGTGCAACTGGAACAGTATAGTGTTGTATCAAAATCTCTAAACTTTTTAAATAATATGGAAGTAACAAATCAATTTCATGTAAATGACTCTTATAATAATTCTTTAAATTACTATAACCAGATTTAAAAATCAAATATGATACTACAAAGCAAGCAATTAAATTTACGAAATTTAAATTAGCCACAAAAACTACAACCAAAACAACTAAAACCATTAAAGCATTCTTAATACGTTTCTCAAACAAAGCATTAGCATCCACTTGATCACCATACTTAGCAGCAACTAAAAAGTCATAATCATCTTCCTTTAATAACTTAAAAACTTTTTCATTATCTTTAATAAACTTATTTCCATCTATCGCACCTTGGGCGAATAATATAACAACCATTAAAACACCCACAGCGGCAATCTCAATCATCATTCGGCACCCACATCCTCATAATAATATTTTTCTCCACTAATTAAGAAATACGTATTTATAAATATTACAGCATGAAGAAGTATTTGAACATACCATATTTGAATCAATGCCAAATAACTCTCATTACCGAGTAAATATTGAATAAGTGCAACTAAGAAATATAATGCAATACCAAATGTTACGAACTGTTTATGGAAAGTTTGTCTATCAATTCTATCCCTATAAACACCTTCTACAAGCATGTCTATATCTTGAAGCATTCCTTCTAATGCTTCACCTGAATCCTTAGAACCTTCTTTAGTAATTTGTAAAAACAATTGATGCATATTTCTAATTACATAAAAATCATACTTACTATTCATATAATTAATTGCTTCATCAATAGTACTACTACTATAAGCAATATTAATCATTTCTTTTATATCTGCTAAAACAGGATCTTCAAGTACTCCACTATCTCTAACACCCTCTAATGATTTAACAAAAGATTGTGTAGTATTAAATTCCATAATTACGTTAGTACTATAAACTTGTATTTGCTCAAATATAAATTCACTATATACTTTATTACACCTTAAATATGCTAAATAAGGAATAAACATAGTAGCCGCTATTGCATACAATATAGAATAAATAATACTATAAAAATATAAATAACTTATAATAGCAGCTGCTCCTGCAAATATTATAACTTGAATGACATATTGCCTTAAAGTATACTCTTGTCCTAATTCCTTTGTCTTCTCTCTTACCACCTTAAAAGAATAAGGCGCATATTTATTATAAATATCAACAACACCATTAGAAATATACTTATAAAATTTATCTCCAGTGCTATTTCTATAAAGTACTGTAAACATCAAAATAAAGAGTATTATCCAAATTTCTATATACATAAGTTCACCTCTCTTTTCACTTATTAAATCACTTCTACACCCTTAACATTTACTTCCTTTAATGCTGTTTCCTCTCTTACAAAAGTCTCACGTGGTAAATAAATACCTTGAGCACCTAAATAATCTAGTAAATGTGAAGAAGGATTATGATAAACTTCTACACCATCCATACCCTTTTGATAAATAACATTAGACTTAGCTTCATTTGTAACATCATCGACATAAAACTCACATACTTCAACAATCTCTCTTTGAAATCTTCCATGCTTTTTAGACATATAGCCTTTTACGTGTACACCTAAATGTATATATCTATGTATACTTTTCAAAAATTGATCAACATCCAAATTTGTCTCAAGTAAACTATATAAACGCATTGGTATACCACTTGCCTTATCAGAGTGAATAGTACTTAAAATATTGTGTCCACTACTAATTGAGTTTCTAACCGCAGTAACTGCTTCAGCACTACGTACCTCAGAAAGTAAAATCCATCTTGGGTTTTGTCTCATACAAGTTACAAGTACATCACTATAACTAGCAATATTATTAGTCTTCATAGCAACGATATCTCTATGAGGATATATTCTATCTAAGTGTAACTCTAATGTATCTTCAATAGTAATAATCTTTTCATTTTCTTTAGTATGACTTGCTAAATACTTTACAAGTTCAGTTTTACCACTACCAGTTTCTCCACTAACAATTATATTGCAGTGTCCTTCAACACACTTAAATAGAAAATCATGAAGTGGTAAACTAACATACTCTTCTTTAAGTAACTTTTCTTTATTAAGTCTTATTTTAGCTGGTGTCTTACGAATAACACACGCGATACCATTAGTAGCAATAGAATCATGAACGAAATTAAGACGTAACTCAGCACTCTCAGCGTCCAAAAATGGATGTGCCATATTAAATGTACTACCCATTACATTTGAACATTGGAACGCTATTTTTTCCATCAAAGCATTATTAATTTGAGGTCTCTCAACTTTATAAACACCCTGACTTAAACTCTTAAGCCATATCATTCCACCATTAGAATAAGAAACGTCCGTAATATCATCATTTACTAAAAACTCTTGCAATGGTCCAAAATCAATTTGATCAAAAATAGTATTATCCATAAGTCTCCAACTCCTCTATATTATCTTTTCTCTAATTTGTAGTTCCAACACCACTATTTGCTGCTTGTTCAGGTAAAATAACAGTTTGACTTAAAATGAAATTCTCTAAATATTCACTACTAACTATAGTAGCACCAGGATTATTAGAATACTCTGCGTTTCTTGGAACTGGGAATATTTGTCCACTTAAATAAGAAGCTTTTCTTAACAATAAGTGCATATCTTCTGGTACAGCGAATATCAAACTAGATGGTGTACCTAATTTAGAACTGTTTTCAAATACATGATTACCAGAACTATCTTTAACTGCTAAAACTTCAATACTTTCAATTAACTTACCAACAATCAACTTACCAGAACTATCAGTTGAAGTATAATATAAGTCAATATAATTTCCAGGGAAAATTGAATTACCATAAGTAGTCTCAGTATTAACATTTAAACTAACTACAGTATAACCATCTGGTATATCAGCCCATGCAGAATCAGGCATTTGACTCCATTGTACTAATGTTGATTTATAAAACAAACTTCCAGCAGGAATAACAGTATTATAATTAGCATATAAATTAACAACATCATTAGCATTAGTAATTAAATTAGATTGCATCATAACACTAGGTATCTCAACATACCCTATCATATCCTCAGTAACTTGTGTTCTAGGTTGTATCTCCACTTTAGCATAAGGTACTGTAATTGGTCTAGTAGCTTGATTTATTCTGTAATTGTAACCAAAAAATATAATAAGCACAATAGCGAGCACACACAAAATAGTAATAGTGTTCTTATTACCTAAAATCCTCTTTAAAGAAATCATAAAATTCTTCATAAAATTCCTCCTATCCTTACTATAACATTATAAAACAAAATACATGAAATAGTCAATTACATAGAAAAAAATTTTAACAAAAAAATTGCTTAAAATATCACTAAGTCTTTTTAAGCAATTTATTTATATTTATATTTTATTAAAATAATCTATGACATCTAAAATTCTGTAAACACATGTATGAGGATTTAACTTTATTATCTCATCAACATTATTAACCTTTTGTACTAAAACTTTAGCATCTTTTCTAGCTTTTTCAGTATAATCTTTAATAATTTTATACATATTCATAGTTTCAGAATATTTTCCAATAATTCTTTCTAACTCTTTTTCCACATCTTTACTTGTATTAAATATTAATTTATTATTTCTTAAACATATTTCTTTAATTTCAATAATATCATTTATTCTTTTATCACTTAAATCAGTATAAATCCCTACTAGAAAAATTTCTAAAATAATAATATTCACTTGTCTTTTTGCCACCCTCTGAACAAATAACAATTAATGGCTTTTTCTTATTTTTCTTTAATTGTCTTCTAGCCATAAATCAATATCTCTAATAAATGGAATAGCGCCATACCTACCATTTCTATAACCTTTCTCTATGTTTTCATCTTTTCTAACAGAAAATGAATCTAACGGAAATAATGAAGATTCACCAGTTTTATCATTTTTTTCAGTAAACCATACTTGATCTCTTCTAAACAAATCACGATTAAGTAAATTTGTAGCATGTGTCATAAATATTAACTGACTATTAGCTTTATTAAAATCTTTATTATTAAATAATCTTATAATAAATTCTACTAAACTAGGATGTAAACTTTTTTCAAGTTCATCAACAATCATTACTTTTGTACTTTCAAACGCTCTCTTTAAAAATGGCGCTAATGCAAATAAAATTTTAGTACCAGAAGATTCATCATTAAAATCAAGTTTATAATAATTTTTACCAACTTCATGAACCAATTCAATTTTAACATTAGCCATTTTAAGAGAACCATTAGTAATCGTATTATCAATTTCCTTCTCTTCATAATCAACATACATATCATTAATCAATATATCTGCTTCTTTTAATAATTTTAAAGCAAATTCTTTTAACTCACTATTATTACTACTATACTCTTTCAAATCTAAATCAGTTATACTATCAAAAGAAACAAAAGTATCTATCACATCACTAAACCATAAATAAGCATCTTTTGTAGCATCATAATTCCAATTAGTAGCAGTAGATAAAAATAATTTATTCTCGGGATTCTTAGAAACAAATGATTCTAATTTATTTTTATCATTACTAAATGAATAATTATTAATATTAGTTCTGGTAAAAATATTAGTAGGCTTTTGAGAATAATAAGCGTCTAACACCTCATCATATATTTTATTAACGTCAGCACTAAAATAATACCTATACTTTATATTATTACTAATAAATACAAATTCAAATTCACTTGGACTATTTTTACTTTTATTATTAAACAAAAAAGGCTTAACCAAATTCCACTTACCATCAATAGGAATCAAATTAGAATTTCTTACCATTAAAATAGCGCAAGTAAAAGCTTTTAAAATATTAGATTTCCCTGATGCATTAGCGCCATAAATTGGAATAGATTTTAATAAAACTTCATCATTCACTTTAAATACATTATCTAAAATCTCATCTCCATTACCCTTTTCCATAGATAATGTTACTTTATCTTTAAATGACATAAAATTTTTTACACTAAACTCAATAAGCATTTTTCTTTCCTCCAATAATATTATACAATTATTTTAGAAAAAATAAACTTATTTTTACATTTTTTGTATTTTTTTCACAAAAATTACAAAAATAATATCAATTTAATCAATTATTAATAATATTTCACACAAAATTTAGCTGCAAAATTTTTTATATTTCCATAAACACCATCCTTTCTAATTTAAAACATAAAAAGATGCCAGTTTTCTACTAACACCTTTTTGCAACTTTATATAACAACAAATTCTAAATTTAACTCTTTTATAAAACTCTTTAATAACAATAATATATTATTAATTTTTACATTTCTTGCATAATAATTATTCTTGCAATATGAACTCCATAAATAATTGATTCTTTCACTATCAATAATGGAATCAATTATTTGCTCGTAATCATTTAAATAGCCAAATGCTTCTCTTTTTTTAAATGTATTACTAATAGCTTTTTTCAAAACATCGATATTTAAATCATACCTTAGTTTTGTTAAGAATAAATAAATATCATAAAAATCTTTCATGCGACTATTATATTTACCACGTCTTAAAATTGTTTCTATTTTTTCTGATAAAATTGTTTCTAAATTATAAGTACTAATCATAATACTTTTGTCATCAAATAATAATTTATATTTAAATTTCATTTCTCCCGGAGTAATTTTATCACCTGTTGATATATCAATTTCTAAATTAACTTTTGTATTATTAACTCTTCCAACAATATGATATTTATTGCCGCCATATTCATCTTCTTCTCTAATATCAGTTATATTAACAATATCAAATTTTACATTATCATCTAATTTAATAGATAATATTTCATTTAAAACTTTAATCATTTCTTCTTTAGAAATATCAATACCTTTAATTGTGGTATCCATATCTCTAGTTGTTCTATTATCAACACCAAAAATAGCAGAAAGTAAAAGCCCGCCTTTCAATATAAAATTATCTTTATATTTAGAAATAGAAATTCTTTCCAATATTCTTTCAAACATAAATCTTTGCAATGCTTCATAATATTTTATATTATATTTTTCTTCTAATTCTTTTGCTTTTTCTTGAAAATTATTTACCATTTCATCATCAACTCCACAACTGTATTTATTTTTTCATATATACCAAATATTTTTGCATATTCTAATAGTCTATCTATATTTTTTTCTTTACTGTGAAAATAATAATTTATTATTCTATTTTGTAATTCTAAATCAAAACTCTTATTAATTCTATACATATCACATATGCATCTTTCAGCATTATACACTTTAATAGGATTACCAGATGGACTTTCAACTGTAACAATACCTATATCATAAAAATTAGAAGAAACATAATGAATATTATAATTACCTCTAACTCTCTTTCCTCTTGGAATACTAATATCTATTTCATACGGGGTTCTATTAGTTAAATTTAAAATATGGAATGCCGTATTAAATGAAAAAACTACATAAGGATTCTTTTTTTGTAAAATATAATATGGATCTTCTAATAATCGATTATCCATATATAAACCATGCGCTACTTTTCTAATCAAGCCAACATTTATAAAATTAGGAATTAAGTGTCTTCCTATTCCTAATGAAATAAAATCAGCAGTTGTTATATAACCATTATTTTCCTTTAAAAATTTTCTAATTTTTTCTTCATTACTCATTTTCACACCTCATTACATTTGTACATACATTATAGCATAGTGCTGAACAAATGTAAATGTAATCACAATAATATACTTCAACTTAATCAATTATTCATATCATATTCGCTCAAAAATTTCTTTAGTAAAAAAGTCAAAAAATAAGGAAACGTAAAAAACTTACCATTAAATCCAATATTCTTATTACATAACTTAATTCCAAACTTAATATCTTTATACTGATTACTATCAATTAAATTATTAAGAGAAACAGTAGCATTATCATTAGCCTTAACTTCAACTGGAATAAGTGAATCTTTATTCCTTACAAAAAAATCCATCTTTATTGTACCTTTTACATTTTTATAAAAATACAATTTATAACCAGATTTTACAAGCATATCACCTACTATATTCTCATAAATAGCACCTTTATATGTATTAAAATTCTTATTCTTCCTTAAATCATCCTGAACCTCTTCATCAAGCGAAGCAATCAAAAGACCTGTATCAGCAAAATATAATCTATAATTATCAGGATTATAATTACCTTTAAGCGGTAAAGCACATTGTTCCATACAATAAGACACATTAACAATACCAGCATCGCTTAACCAATCTGCTACTCCAGAATATTCCCTATTCCTAGCACCAGTAGAAATCTTAGATATTTGAAACTTTTTATTTTCATTCCCTAAAAATACAGAAACTTTTCTAAAAGCATTCAATATTCTAGCCTTATCTAAACCATTCGCATACTTAGAAATATCTTCCTCATAATCATTTAAAATTTGTTCCTGCATTTGTAAAATTCCACTAAAATTCTTATTTTCAATAAACTTACTAACAATAGCGGGCATTCCACCCAAAATCATATAATCCATAAAATTATTTAACATAACATTATACTCTGTACTACTAAGTGGCTTTAAATTAATCATAAAATCATATAACCTTTGAATTTGTTCTTCACTATAACCCTTAGCCCATAAAAACTCTTCAAAATCCATAGAATACATAACATAATCTTGTTTATTCCCAACACTATTAGATTCAATTTCACCGTAATTAATCCCAATCATTGATCCAGAACATATAACATCAAATCTTTTATCTAAATTAAAAGCTTTTAAAGAAGTAGCACTATTGATACAATCTTGAATCTCATCAAAAAATATCAAAGTTTCCCCAGGAACAAATTCAAAATCATTATTTATCAAAGAAATATTATGTAAAATCGTATCAACAGAAAAACCATCATCAAAAATAGTTTTATACTCTTTTTGCAAAGCAAAATTAATCTCAACAAAATATTTATAATTATTTTTAGCAAAATAAGTAATAGCATCAGTTTTACCAATTTGTCTAGCACCTTTAACAATAAGAGGTAATTTATCTTTATTACTTTTCCATTCAATTAAAAATTTATCAATTTTTCTTTTAAGTCTCATAAATTATCACCTATCATAAGAATAACACAAAATTCCAGTGTTTTCAATCACATTTTACACAAAATTCCAGCTGTTTTAAGTGGTTTTTACACAAAATTCCAGAAATACTTATCAAGGCTTTAAAGCCGTTAATGGAATATATATTCCATCTTCCCTTTTATAAGCATAATCAATCATTCCACAAATAACACACAAAAATTTAGGCTTAATATCACAACTTTTTGAAAATTTAATTAAACTATCAACAGCTTTTTCTATTTTACCAACACCTAACTTAACTTCAATAGCCCCATAATCACCATCTCTTAACTCTAAAATTGCATCAACCTCATCCCCAGTATTATTATCATAAAAGTGATAAATACGTCCACCTAAATATTCTATATATATGCGTAAATCTCTAATCACTAAAGCTTCAAACATAAATCCGAATAACTCAAAATCATTCATTAATTGTTCCTGTTTAAGTCCTAAAACAGAACAAGCAAGTGATGGATCAACAAAATGTCTTTTTGCTGATTTTCCTACTCTAACACTTGAACGAATTTTTTCTGAAAAAGGTAATTGATCTTGAATCAAATGAATTTTACTTAAAACATTCAAATAATCAGCAACAGTATTTCTAGTAATTCTATATTTATTTTTCTTTGTAAATTTCTTAATATCACTAACTAATTTTTCATTAGTCGCAAGTGTAGTCTCATTTCTTGCTAATGACCTGAGTAACATTCTCATTTTTTCTTTATCTCTAGTAACACCATCATAATTTATATCATGATCTAAAACATCCTGAATATAACTTTCAGGTAATCTATAATAATTTTTACTATCATACTTTAAACTAGCAGGCCATCCACCCCTAATAATTAAATCAGCATATTTTTGAATAGAAGGCTTTTCTTTTAAATTAACTACAATATCTTATCCAAAAGAGACACTAAACCTTCAGAGTCACCAGATTCATACAAAGACATTGTATACATATTTAATTTAAAAATTCTACCAGCACCAGAATGAAAAATTTTATCAGGTCTAACAGGAACTGAAGAATCTGTTAAAATAAATTTACCACTCTTTCCATCTTCATCACATTTTGTCCTCACATCATCCCAAATTTGTTCAATAGACTGCCATTCATCAATTAATTCAGGAAACTCATTTGTATATATTAAATCTCTATTTATTAAAGCCTTTTGATAATCCGAATTAGGATTATCAGATTTAGTTAATAAGACTGAAGAATTTGCATGATTTAAAGTTGTCCAAGTTTTTCCACAATATTTTGGTCCTTCAATGCTTACTGCACCAAACATCTTAAGTAATTCATCTATTTTCATATCAACTAATCTTCTAGTATAATTTTCTCTAGTCAAAGACATAAATATCATTGTGCAATTAGCACACATTTTGTTGTGCAAATAACACAAATACGTGCTAAGAGTTTTAAAAGAGCAAGATTACTCTTGCTCAAATCAATATATTAAATTCTTTAATGTTTGTACTTCCTTATCAGAAGATACTCGATAATAATCTTTTTCTTCCACAAAATCATTATAACTCATATATGCCATTTCTTTATCCCCGTAAAGCCATAAATAAACATACAAAGTCTTATTAGGATAAAACATTTCTAAAATATAGTTTGGTGTTTCATTAATTAAAGTATCACCACTTTTAGATGCTTGATTAATTTCACATACAGATTGATCTATTTTACTCTTTGTAAATAATATATCTTTTATTGTCTTAATATCATCACTCTTTGTTATATTTTTTACATACGTTTTATTATTTAACATAGTATTTGGATCACTTAAACTAAAGCAAGTACTTGTAGCAGTTGTATTATAAACATTTATCTTTGTTGTTTCCAAACTTATTAAATCTTTTTGCTCTTCCTCAGGTTTATAATTTTCAATTATTCCAACATTTCTTCCAGACGTATCAAATTTTGATTCCAAAATACCACTAAGAACAGTAATTATATCAAAATCAACTGAAGTATCAGTAGTTACTTGATACTCATTAGATGCTGTTTTTATTCTAACGGTAGCCTTAGGTGGAGACTCATAAATTTCATAAAATTCAAGAGTATAAGTTTTAGCATTATTAACACTTTCAGCAAATCTTCTTGTAAAATTTTCAATAAACTTTTCTCTAATAATTCTAACATCACCATAATACCTATAAACACCATAATCAATAGAATCAAGCATAGCCGCCTGCATTACCTCTTTAGTAAGGTAATAATCTTCTTCACTAGTACCTGTTATATCTTGAACTAAAATCATAACTACTATAACAAATACACCTAAAACTATAAGTAAATATGTCCAAAACGATTCTTTCACATTATCACCTTACCCTCTATAATTATAAATACTATCAATATCAGGATTTTTATAATAATACTCTGAAGCTTTATCCCTTAAAACATCATTTTGTAAATAATCATTTAAGAAAGTACTCTCACAATATAAACTATTACATACAAGTGAATCATCCGAATATTTATGGTTATCATTATACTTTTTTATCTCCTTAAGCATACCCGGAGACAAAGTTATAGAGTACATTGGTTTAATTTCACTTGTCCACATCTTAGAAGCCTTTTTCTGTATATCATCTATAATATTACCAGCAATAGCCCAGTTATAACCTATCGGTCTTGTACCAGTACCATTACCTATATAATTTGGACTATACTGCGAATTAGGAAATACATCAGATAAATCAATCGACCTAAAGTAAACACCTATATTAGTTCCGGTTTGATTATTTCCACACTCATTTTCTAATGTATATGGATTATCAACACATTCATAACAACTATGCCAATCATCACTACAATCAAATAAATTTAAATCATTGATTACCTCATAAGCACAAGTAAATTCGCCAGGTTCAAAAGCAACTCCTTTATCTTTACGAGAAGGATGTCCTAAACAACTATAATCAACATCAATTCCGTATGTACCAGATGAACGCAATGCATGAACAGGCCAAGTAGCTTCACCTAAAGGAATCCAATAACCTCCACCACTAGAAGATGATGAAATATTTCCAGAATAAACTTGTACAGAAAATTTAGTACTTTGATAAGCATAAGTTTCTTGTTCAATTACAACATTAGCAACATTATTTTTAGGGAATAACTTAGAGGTATCATCATGACACTCAGCAGACATTTCAGAACCACTACATACCCAATATGTTAAATGTTCAGTATTATTTGTTGAACTCAAACCAGATAAATCATTATCACAAGTAGTACAATAATCATCCCAATCTTCTTCTAAACTATAACCTCTTTTTGTAATAACCTTATCACTTTGTCCAGTTTCAATATTAATGTCATAACCTTCACCATACTTTGAATTTTCATCATATGTTATTCCAAAGGTAGGTTTACATACATTTGGATCATCACCTGAAGTTCCATTCTTATCTTTATTCTCTTCATCATTAGAATCAGATTTCATAATTTCTTTATAAGTATCAGAGCCTTCAACATAATTACAATCTTGTATTTGTTTTATAAGCTCATCTCTTGCTGCAACTGCGTCATAATATGGCTGAGACTCTATAGAAGCAGGCGTTCCTTCGCCTTTTGAAGATGAAGGACTACAAGCTGTACCACATGAATAAGTATCACTACCACTTGAACCATCAGCATTGGCTTTTACTTCAGTACCATCATCTAGTGTCTTTTGATAATCAGCTTCTTTCCATTCGTACCAATTCCAAGCACTCAAAGTTTCACCTGAATAAGAACCGGCAGAACAAACCTCGTGACTAGAACAAGTATCAGGATCACTAGGGTCTGTACATGATGTTTCGGTTTTACAATTACAACAATCAGTACAAGATTTAGCTTCACAAGTAACAGATGCATGAGTGTGAGTTGTTTGATTATTAGCTCTCGCTTCAGTAAACTTATATTCATTCCAAGCATCTAATACGGCTTTATTAGCAGCAATATAATCAGATTTCCATTTTTCATAATTTATATCAGAAGTACATTGTCTACTAGAAAGAACAACAGTACTTAAATAATTTTTATCTTTAATATAATTACTGTCAACATCATGTTGGAAAAATCTACCAGCGGTAGCCTCTTCTTTATCCATAAACGTAAACTTTAATGTTTCTCTACAATATACTTGACAGTAAGTATTTCCATACTCTTTTTTATAATCATATTCACTAGATTTCCTATCAATAATATTACATATTGGTGGATCTTCTATTACACCTTCACTACCATCTTTTTCACAATCTTGAGGAAATTCAGAATCTTCATCTTCACCATGATATTCAATCTTTTCAGGTGGACACTTAGGAGGCTCTTCACATATTTCATTATATCTTTCCTCATCTTCTGGAGTTGTAACAGGTTTATCAGGATATTGTAAATACTTTCCTCTTTCATCATCTACACAAGTACAAAGTTGAGACCATTCATCATATCCACCTTCCAACTCTTCTCCATTAGGACCATGATATTTATCATCATCACCTGAAGGTTGTTTACAAGGCAAGCATACTTTTTTATACTCATTTTCATCAGCAAGTTGTTTACCATTATTATCAAACCACATATCAGGATTACCATCTTCATCAGAGTCATAAGGTTTATTACAATTAAAACATTGTTTAGCAGCTTCCTCAAATGTAACCTCTGTTCCATCTTTTCCATACCATTGACCAGTATCTGGATCTTTTTGACAAGTTAATTTTATATCAAATATAGAATCCAAAGACCAAGCATTATAAGTACTTCCTTCAGTGGGACTAGCAAGTATTGACCATTCACTAGGAGTAGCAGTATCTTGCCATTTACCTACAAAATGATCACTAGCTCTTTTAATTACACCTAGATGTCCACCCTCCTCATCTTGTGCTGTTAGATAAAAATGTCGTGACATAGATGCAATATCATAGTGAAAGCTTCTACTTTCTTGTGCGCTAGAAAAGTGTTCAGCAATACCTTTGATTGTAGAATAAATAGCTATACCACCAGGTTGATGTTGAAACATATAAACAGGTTCAGCTATAACTAAATAATGTTTTAACCCTGGATTAGCGTTTTTATCAATTTTATCAAAAGCAGCTTTAAGAGTAGCCCCAGAAGTACAATCTCCAGATTTTACTCCTTTGCCACCATCCACAAAATCACTAACACTACATACATCTAATTTAGCTAAAATATCATAAAGGTTTTTCCAATCGTTTTGTTGCATCCAGTCTTTCAATTGTGAAGAAACAGGTTCGTATGAACTTTGACCACCTACAACAACAAAAGGATAAACTTCACTACTAACACCTTTAACTAAACTACAATTGCTTCCATCAATACTACAACACCAAGGATTATATGAAGAAGCTATAAATCCACATACCCTAGCAGATCCATTTTCATTCAAATTATAAAACATCTTCATGGGTCCACTACTATTACCAAGCAACTTAAGATAATAAACAGAAGGAGTAGTTAAATCTCTCTTATTTATTAAAGTCAATTTAATAAATACAGCATTAGTAATAATTAAATTACCAGGTTCAGCAGTAGAACCAGAGCCACTACCAGGCACTTTTGGACTGTCTGTATTTCCACCACTACCCCAATCACATGGAAAACCTGGACTAGGTGTACAAACAGCATTCAAATTTAACATACCAATAAAACTTGCTAATAAAATAGTAACTAACAAAAATTTTTTCTTCATAACCAAATCACCTCTTACATAACTTGTTTCTTTTTATTTCTTTTAATCAAAATAATTCTTACTATATAGAATATACTAATTAATAACACTGGAATTAATACAAATAAATAATATTTTTTAACAATTATTTTTACATTATATTTAAAATCAAAAGATTTTGCATCTTGTTTAATCTTTTTTTCAATTTCTTTTTCACTCATATTAGAAGTGTCTTTATAAGGCTCACACCATTCACTTTTATAAACATTATCATTCTCTTTACAAATATCACTATAAGCATATTTATTAACTTTATCATGTGAAATTTCTATAGTATTTAATACTTCATCTTTTTCACACAAATTACTATAAACTTTAATAACATATTCTATTTTTTCATTAACATCCCAAGAACGTATATATAAAGCGCCATATTCAAAATTTTCATCACCATAATTATAAGTCTTAGTTTCTTTACTTATACTGTCATATACTGTAACATACATATTTTCCTTTATTCCATACAAATCGGTATAAATATTTATTTTATCATCCTGTATTATAGGATTAGTAAAATAACTTATATACTTTGCATCCTCTTTATCCTGTTCACAATCCGCTTTTAACACATTAACATTAATAGTTAAAAGAATAATAATTGTAACTAAACTTAAAAACTTTTTCATATCAACACCTCGTACTATCAATAACATTATAACAAAAAAAAGAAAGTTTGTACACTATAAACCGTGTTTTATTTTTCTTTCTATAATATTTCCTATTAAAAAAGTAACACCAGAAGAAAGAATAACCAAAATAACAGGTATAGATAAACTAGAACCAACTGCTACAATTTGTTCAAAAAAACTTTTATTTTCTTCCTTTTCTTGAGCTTCTAACTTCTCTTTTTCCTCTTCTTCCTTTGAAAGTCTATCTATATCTTTTTGTAACAAACTAATAAGAGTATCATAATCTATTTCATATGGTAAAAACCTATATTTACACACATCTAGTGTTTCATGTCCTTCACAAATAGGCTTTTCATAATAATAATTCAAATATGGAAAAGTATAATTAATAGTTCTTAATTCCTCTCTATAACACTTAGAATTACTAGAACCATACACCACAATTGTTGCTTGCTCACCATACGAAAAACCAGAAACAACAATCTCATTATTACTAGGATTATACTCTTTACTATTTACTCTAACATATAACTCATCTGGAACATTTAAAATATGCAAATCAAACTTTTGAGTACTCTCATTATAATCATAAGTAGTATCAACATAAGCCGCTAGTACATTCAAATCTTTAATATCTTTATAATCACACTCATCAGCACTTAATACATTAACCATACCCAAAAAACAAAAAAATCCTATTAATAACTTTTTCATATCACACTCTCCTAACCTAGTATATATAAAAGTATAACATTATTAAAAAAAAAAATAAACTATTTATAAAATTAAAATTAAAAAAGTATGTTACAGTTCAGTCAAAGACACTAGAAAATAAGTAAGGGACACTTACTTTTTTTCATATTATAACAATTTGATTGT
>CANQQR010000014.1 GCA_947626035.1 uncultured Bacilli bacterium
ATTCCTCCTAGATTATATTTTATCAAATTTTGTATAACTTGACTTATCTAGTTTTTATTATAAGAGTCTCCTTATAGTTTACATAACAAGTATAACACATTTCTTAAATCAAATGTCATTTTAAAGTAAATATTATGTAAACTAACTATAATCAAAATATTAATAAATACTATGAAATGCTTTAACAATTATACTAAAGAATTATATCGAAATAACTTACATATCATTAACTAGGTGGAATATGAAAAAAGATAAAATATTATTTATAACAACCATAATATTATCTTTATTTGGACTTTTAATGATCTATAGTGCTAGTTACATATGGGCTGAATACAAATATAATAACCCTTACAAATTTGTAATAAATCAAGCTATCTTCCTAATAATAGGAATAATACTAATGCTAATCATATCAAATATAAATCACAAAATATATAAAGAAAAAGCAAACATAATACTACTATTTTCACTAGCTTTACTAATACTTGTCTTAATACCTGGAATTGGTGTAGTCAGAAACGGTTCAAGAAGTTGGTTTGGAATAGGCCCCTTTGGCATACAACCAAGTGAAATATCAAAAATAGGCCTGACTATATTTGTAGCAAAATACTTATCAACTAACGACAGAGAAAAAAAGGTAACAAAAAATTTTGTACTTCCAATACTCTTAATAATAATGCTAGATTTCGGCTTAATAATGCTAGAACCAGACTTTGGTACAGGCATGATTATAGTCTGCTCTTTAATAGCTCTTATATTCGTAACAGGAACTAACTTTGGAATATTCATAAAACTTGGTCTAATTGGCATACTTGGAATAATAGGCCTTATTATAGTAGCACCTTATAGACTAAAAAGAATAACATCATTTCTAAACCCATGGAGCGACCCATTAGGAAGCGGATTTCAAATCATACAAAGCCTTTATGCAATTGGGCCAGGAGGCCTATTAGGTTTTGGCTTTTTAAACTCTAGACAAAAACACTTCTACTTACCTGAACCACAAACAGACTTTATCTTTTCAATAATAAGTGAAGAATTTGGTTTCTTAGGCATATTCATAATAACCAGTCTTTTCCTAATAATATTCTATAGATGCATAAAAGTAGCAATAGAAACAGAAGACCTATTTTCAAAATACTTAGCATTTGGCATATCTTTCACATTAATATTTCAAACACTACTAAATTTAATGGTAGTAGTTGGAATAATACCTGTTACTGGTGTAACACTTCCATTCATAAGTTATGGAGGAAGTAGCCTATTAGTTAGTATGATAGGTATTGGTATCATTTTAAACATATCAAAAAATAACTAAACCTCATAAATCAAAATGAGGTTTTTTTATAAAAAAAGACGCTTGTTTATAACCAAACGCCATAATATATAGATATCATTCCAAGCATAAATCCTACAATCCAAAACATTTTAACAATATCATTTTCACTCCAACCCAACTTTTCAAAATGATGATGAAGTGGAGCCATCAAAAGTATTTTCTTACTAAACTTAGTAACACAAATTATTTGAATAAAACTAGATAACACCTCAGCAATAAATACGCCACCTATAATAAGTAAAGATAACTCATGCTTAGTAAGAATAGCAGTAGCCGCGAGTGTTGCACCAAGTCCAAGTGAACCAGTGTCTCCCATAAACATCTTAGCCGGATGTGTATTATAAACCAAAAATCCTAAAAGAGAACCAACTAATATAAAGCAAAATATTGCAATCTCTTGATACCCTTCTACCCAAGTGCTACCCCAAGTAATAATACCAAAACTAAAAAACGCAATTGCACTAAGTCCACCAGCCAAACCATCTTCTCCATCGGTAATATTAACTGCATTAGACATACCTACTAAAAGCATCAAAATAAATAAGCCATAAAACCACTTCAAATCCCAGTCAATTCCTAAAGATGTAATAATAAGATGTGTACTTCCTCCACCTTTCATATATATATAAAAGAACACAATCGCAATAACTATTTGCACAACTAACTTCTGCATAACACTAAGCCCGTCATTATGATGCTTCTTTATCTTCGCTAAATCGTCAGCAAGTCCTAACAAACTATATGAAATAAATACAAAAAGAATAATAACTAGCGAATGACTTATCTCTAAACTTCCCCGTAAATACAAAATAATCATAGTAATAATAGTAGGAATAATAAACACGAGCCCACCTATAGTAGGTGTACCCTCTTTTTCCCTATGTCTTTTTGTAATAAATTCACACACACTCTGTCTAAAATTTAATTTCTTTAAAACTGGCAACATAATAAAGCCAAAAATAACAGAGATAAAAAAACCTATCATAAGTCCAAGAACACTCTTAGCAAGTATTAACATATTTTTTCACTTCCTCTTGTTTATATTATACCTATAAATATTAAAACACGCAAATAAGTAAAAGTAAAGTACTTTAATTTAACATTAATTTTACTTTACCACCCTCTTTAACCCTAGCACCAACTTCAGGATTCACACTAATAACTGTATCTCCTTGTCCACTATACTCTATTTGTAAACCACTAAGCTCCTTAGTAGCCTCATCTCTACTAAGTCCAACAACATTTGGTATAGTTATATATTTAGTCTCATACCAAAAATAATCTCTAGGCATTCCATTAGGATCTTCCTTAATATTATATAAACTAATCGCACTTTTCATAACTGACCTAGCAATAGGTGCTGAAACACTTCCACCATATTGAACCGCATCATGAGCGCCATCTATTGCAATATATATAACTAACTCTGGATTATCTGCAGGTAAAAATCCAATAAAAGACAAAACATAATCTCCTACTAAATATCTCCCATCACTTCCCACCTTTTGTGCTGTTCCTGTCTTTCCTCCAACTCTATACCCCTCAATATAAGCATTATGTCCTCCTCCATTAGCAACAACACTTTCTAAAACATACTTAACTAGCTCACTAGTTTCTTTCTTTATAACATTCTTCTTTTGTATACGTGGTTCAAACTTCTTTATAACATCCCCGCTTTCTCCATCACTAATACTAGAAACAACATAAGGTGTATACATAGTACCTCCATTTACAATAGTACTAACAGCATTAACTTGCTGAATTGCAGTAACAGAAACCCCTTGTCCAAAAGCAGTAGTTGCAAGCTCCAAAGGTCCTACCTTATCTAAATCAAAAATAATACCTTGACCCTCTCCATTTAAATCAATACCAGTCTTTTTACCAAAACCAAGTAAATCTATATAACTAAATAACTTCTCTTTTCCTAATCTATTACCAAGAACCACAAACCCCGGATTGCTTGGTATCTACACAAGAACACACTAAAAATAAAAAATAACTACTTATAACAAACATTACTTAAATCCAAATCAATATTATCATCCACCATATCAAAGTCATAACACACTCTTAACCTTACATGCTTTCTATCACAATTAACCTTAAAAACCTCTATCTTTTCAACCATAATATTAACTAAATACGGTAAATTTTCTCTAACATTTAACTTCTTACATAAAGATTTTTTAATATTCTCTAACTTTTCTTCCATTATATCTTTCTCTTTATAACTATCTAATTCCTTACGTACATTAACTAACTCTAAATTAAACTTATCATTTCTCTTCTTAAATTCATAATCATCTATCATACCTTTAATATTCAAATCTAATAACTTATCTTTTAAAGTTTCTAATTTCACAATCTTACTTTCTAACTCTTTATTATCTAAACTAAAACTACACCTAGAAATAATATTCTTATATTCATTAAAAACTAAATTAACATACTCTTTTCTATTCTTAATAAAACCTGTAAATAAATCTATAAACATCTTATCTAAATAAGATTCCCTAATATTTGGAGATGCACATTTTTTAACACCCTCATTTTTACAAGTCTTACAAACCCACACTGGATTTTGAGTTCGATTAGATCCTCCATTTCTTATAAATACTTTCCCACATTCCATACAAAATAACTTACATGAATATTTACACTTCTTTATATGTTCTTCCCTATTCAAAACATGCCTAGATGGTGCTTTTTTCCTCTTTTCATATAACAAATTAGCTTTCTCCCATAACTCTTCTGAAACTATCATAGGTACCTTCTCATCCTTATATATAACATTCTCCTCTTTAGGTAATTTCTTCTTTTTATGTGTCTTATAATCTTCTACCTCTGTAAGTCTCGCTGTATAATAACCTTTATACCTAGGATTAGTTAAAAACTTAGCTAAAGTAGTTTGTGAATAAGGTTTACCTTTAGAATTTAAATACCCCATTTTAGCAAGTTCAAGACTTATTTCCTTTAACCCTTTAACACCCGATGCATAAGCTTCAAAAAGATAAGTAATAATAGGCTTTTCACTAGGATTTATTTCATATCTTCCATTCTTTTTATAATAACCAGTTAATGCCCCACCAATTAATTTACCATCTTTTATCATACGATTTATTCCAAACTTAACCCTTTCAGATAATTTTCTAACCTCATCCTGTGCCAAACTAGACATCATAGTTAATCTAAACTCAGCATCTTCCTGTATAGTATTTAAATTATCTGACAAAAAATAAACAATAACACCCTGTTTAAGTAAATACTCAGTATACTTAATACTATCTACAGTATTTCTTGAAAATCTTGATATCTCTTTAGTTAAAATCAAATCAATACGCCCTAGAGTGGCATCCTCTATCATACTTAAAAATGAACTTCTATTCTTAACAGCAGTACCAGAAATCCCTTCATCAATATAACCTCTATACAATTTCCATTTCTTATTTGCACTTATCATTTCTTCAAAATATCTTTGTTGATTTTCAAGTGAATTTAACTGGTCATCCTTATCTGTAGAAACACGCGCATAATAGCCAACACTTAAATTCATATCATAAATCGTTTTACCTTTTCGTAATTCTTCTCTCGTCCTTTTTATGTCCACTTAAAATTCCTCCTTTACCCCCTAAATTTTATGATAACTATAGAAAAAAAGAACAACAGTAACTATTGCTCTTCTAATTTAAATCTTCCCCCAAATACTTTAATAAATCTACATAACCATACTAAACATCCTAAGCAAATCTAACTAAATCATCTAACTTATCTTCAATACATTCATAAATAAAAAGATTTATATCATCCTTAATATTCTACATTTACTTCCCTTTTTTCTATCAATTTAACATACTCTAAAGATAAAACTTTAATAAACTTACTAACATCTAATTGTACTTTCTCATTATGTGATATTTCCTTAATAACAGTAAGGTCTTTCTAAACATATCTATTTATCAAAACATCACTTCACATCTTTATATTTATCTCTTATTTTCTTCATCCTCCCTAATAATGACTCTTGCATAATAGAAAATACTTTCAAATCAATTACATCTTCATCATATAACTGCTGATTTATTATTAATCTAAACTCAAGCCACTTATACTCAAAAGGTAAATGCTTAGTACTAAACTTAACTTCTATATCAGTAGTTTCTTGCATTAAAGAAGCCCTCCATATTCATTAAATTTTATTAAAACTAATCATAATTATTCTAATATATTATTAATGTCCATCTTTTTATATAAAACTCTAACAATAGTTATTAAATTTTCATCTTTATTTACTGTATAAAACATAAGAAAATTTTTTACTCTATAACTTCGATATTCATTTTTTAATTTGCCTACCGGTTTATATAAAGAACATCCATAAGGAAACTCTAAAATATAATCAAGACTACTCATAAATAAATCTCTAAGTTTTTTAGAAGCAGTAATATTTTTTAATTCATGAGAAATATAATAGATAATATCATCAATATCTTTTTTTGCAATAGGTAAAAATTCTATTCTATACATAACCTATTCTATAATGTCATTCATACTTTTTAAAACTTCTTCCTTAGAATATCTTTGAGTATGATTAGCCATTTCCAATTCTGCTTCTTTTAATTTCTCATAAACTACTTCATCAAATGTATTACTTCTAACTTCAAAAGGTAATTTTTGTTCTCTTAAGACTGCTTTTATAAACATATTAACAGCAGTAGACACATTCATACCTACATTACTGCAAAATTGCTCAAATTCTTTTTTATCATGAGCATCAACACGAACATTTAAATTTAATGATTCCATACTATCCCTCATTTCTATTTTTATTATATAATTTTTTTAAGTTTTTATCAACATATTGTTTTATTTTATGAATACAATGTATTACTATTGTTTTATCTACATCTAACTTATATATGTTCTTGTATTAACACCAAGATTGCATGAGTTTTCTACAACTTGTACAAAAGTCTCACTTCCATGTCCTCCTGCTTTCCAACAATGCAAAGTACTTCCACCTACTTTTATTCCTCCAGTATCATAATACTTTTCTTCAAAAACATTAACAACACCTTCATTAACTGCAGCGGTCAACGTCAAAATTTTAAATGTCGAACCTGGCTCATAACTACTCCAAATAGCCAAATTTCTATTAATAGTTTCTGTACTATAATCTTGATAATGACTAGGATTAAAGTTAGGCCTACTACTCATTGCTAGCACCTCTCCACTATTAGGATCCATTACAATACCAATCGCCCCTTGTGCTGTATACTTACTAATAGCCGAATCTAACTCATTTTCTAAAACTAACTGTAAATCCAAATCAATAGTCAAATTAACATTTAACCCACTCTTAGGACTATTATACACCTCAGCCATCTCTAACTTATGACCTTTTCCATCAGAAAAATACTTAATACTTCCGTCCTCTCCAGTTAAATAATCATTATACATAAGCTCAAGTCCACTAAGTCCTTGATTATCAATACCAACATACCCAATAACATGGCTAAGAGTATTATCATACTTATAATCTCTCTTACTTTCCTTTAACAAATAAACTCCATCATACCCCAAATTATTTATCTTTTCAGCTACTTCATAACTTAAATCTCTTCCCTCTGGATGCACTCTTTCAATAGAAGTCTTCTTACTAACATGCTTATACATCTCTTCATAACTAACACCTAAAATTTCTGAAATAGCCTTACTAACCTCTTCTTTATTCTCAATTTGAATAGGAATTAAAACCAAACTAGAAGTAGTCTGATTACCAGCAATAACTTTACCATTCCTATCAAGAATCAAACCCCTATCAGCTTGAACAGGTAAATTTCTACTCCACAAGTTTTCAGCCAAAACACTAAGTTTCCTATATTCTATTACCTGTATATAAAATACTCTAACTATAATTAACAAAAAGAGCAAAACTACAATCAAAAATACTAACTTAATTCTAGAATTAACAATACTTAAAAACATATAATCCCCTCATAAAATTATATGTTCAAAAAACGTAAATATTAAAATAAAGAAAATAAAACTACCAACTCTTCACAAGAATCAACATAATTTTTTAATGACTTTTCATAAGATAATTGTAATTGTTCTAACTCAGTTTTCCACTTTAAATGTGATTTCTTAAATAGCACAAAAGGTTCTAGCTTCATATGTTTATCAATTAAAACTTCATATAACCTACATTGACTCTGATAAAAATTAATAGTATTTAAAATTGAATTATGTAAATACTTATAAACAGAAACATATAAACTAACAAATTTATCTTCTTCACTTATAATCATTTTAAATGCCTCCATCTTATCAAGCATACTTATATATTATATATATTTTTTAACTTAAAAACAACAAAAAACTTTAACAGTCGTGCAAAAGACATTTATTTAACAGTTGTATAAAATAAAAGCAAATTGGAGGTAGAAAATCTATGAATCTAACAAGTAAAGAAATTCTATCAATGAATCTAAAATTTTATAGAACAAAATATAATTTATCTCAAGAAAAATTTGCTGAAAAAATAGGTAGTAATTTAGTCTATATTAATCAGTTAGAAAATTGTAAAAGAAAACCTACTATTGATATGCTTGACAAAATTGCCAACGGAATGAACAAAAACATTGATTCTAACTTAAAAATGACAAGCTCTAAATTATTAGAATATAATATTAAACACAAAACAAATTTTACAAGAGTAGATGAAAAGAAATAATCAAACGACTATTTCTTTTTCTTTACTAATTAAAAATCATCACTTAACAAAAAATCAATTAAATTTAAATGAATAATCCCATCACGAGACATATCAGTCTTATCAAGAGAAATAACATATTTTGGGTAATCATCTTCAATATACTTATATGCTCCAAACTCTCGTGCTATAGTATCTGTATCTTTTCCCATCTCATAAGTAACTTGAATATATTTAATATTTCCATCTTTCTTTGCCAAAAAATCTACTTCTCCATTTTTAGTTTTTCCAATATATACTTCATAACTTCTATTTATTAATTCATTATAAACAATATTTTCTAAAACAACATAATTTTTAAATTCAGGATTATTATTTTTAATTTGTGCAATTCCTAAATCAGTCGCATAATACTTATTTAATGTTTTTAATACACCTTTACCTTGAATATCATATCTATACACTTTTTTAATTATCAAAGCCCTACACAAAGCATCAATATAATTATAAAGTGTTTCATTTGATATTTTCTTATTTTCATTACTCAAATATTTTATAATATTATCAGAAGAAAATTCACGACCAGCAGTTTCAATCAAATATTGTAAAATCATATCAAACAAAACTGTATCTTTTAAATTTAATCTTTTTACAACATCTCTTAAAATAATAGAATCATACACACTATGAAGATAATTTTTTATATCTATTTCATTCGTAAATTCGCATCTATTTGGAAGTCCTCCCCATTTAGCATAATCCCAAAAAGTATTTAAGTCTTTTCCATCTTTCTTAGTTAACGACACATACTCTTTATAAGATAAAGGGTTAATATTAAATAAAACATATCTACCAGACAAAACTGATGATAACTCATCTGATAACATTTTGCTATTTGAACCAGTTAAAAATATACTTATATTTTTTATCTGAGCACGTAATGAATTAACAACTTTTTCAAAATTATCTACATTCTGAACTTCATCCAAAAACAAATAATAAATATTATCATCCTTAATTTTATCTTTTATATATTTATTTAATTTTTTATAATCTAGTAGTTCTTCGAATTCAATAAATTCAAAATTAATAAATATTATATGCTCTTCATCTATTTTCCTTTTTACTTTTAATTCTTCTATTATTTGATTTAAAATAACTGATTTTCCACATCTTCTTATACCTACTAATATTTTAATTAAATCTGAATCATAAAATCCTCTTATTTTAGATAAATAATCTTCTCTCAAAAGCATATAAATCACCTCTAGTTACATTATATATCATTCTTATATTTTTGTAAAGTTATTACGCTCAACCGTAATAACTTTTTTGCTTTAATTATATTCATTCATCACAAGCAAACACTCTCCAATTGCTTCGCCTCTACCATAAATAAACAATATCTTAGAAAAAATATCAATAAACATATCTTCACAACCATTACTCTTCATGATACTAACATACTCTTCCCATTTCTTTCTATTCTTACTAGCTCTTCCCTTACGAATAAAATTAGTAATAAGAAGCGAATCACTTTCACTTATTCCATGGCTTAACAAATACTCATATATATCTTCACGATTTGCTATCAAATTATTAATATCAATCTGCTTTTTCTTAACTAAAACATCTTGATTTTGAGTCCACACATTAGTCCCATGTGAAATACTCTTAATCTTAACATAATCATTTAAAGTCTTAGGTTTTAACACCCTAATTAATTTTTTCTCAAAATCATCACAAATAACATTTATACCCTTTTTACTTTCATCAATATTAATATCATCAATCTTTACCATAACATACTTCTTTTTATAGCATCCATAATCTTTTATAGTCTCTAACAACCCATCACTATTAAACCTAAGAGACATACTACTATCTAAATAATTACTTGGTATCATTAAATAACGATTATCTAAAACATCATCAACTCCATCGATTAAAGTCTTCTTAAAAAATCCACGAACAATCCTAAAATCATCTATTTGTTTATCTAAATAATGAAGCAAAGACAAACAAGATCCATTAACTAATGAAACACTAATATAATCTTGATTAAACAACTCACAAGGTAACTTAAACCTAACTGGATTAACATAACTTAAATCCAAAATATATAAAAAAAACAAATTATTAGTAGTTCCCTTAAAATGATACCTTACATTTTCATTCTCCTTTTTAAACTTATACAAATACATAATAACAAAAAGTAAATTATTTTCATAAAGAAGATCTATCTCACTTAAACATCTTTTTAATAATTGTTTAGAAAAACACTTTAAATGAAAATTCTTTTTTAATTGTTTAGTCAAATACAGTTTAGCATTATCGTTTAATACTTCATACATTTCTTTCATAACAAAAACCTCTTACTTTATTTTAACTTAAAATAGACACAACTTCTTTTATTGCATTTATAGTATCAATATAACTTATTCCCTCCACATAAGGCATGCTATCTCTATAACGATTAAAACCATCAATTAAAACTCTATCATTCTCCATTAACTTAATAACTTCTCCTAAATAATCAAGCCTACATGAAGTATTTCTACTATCAAAAGTTCTTTTAATTGCTTTAATAAGCACTTTCTCATCAACATTATCAAAATATCTATTCATAATAATATAAATATCATAAAAATCTTTAAATCTAGTAGTAGTAATATTTTTACTAACAATTGCATGAAATTTCTCAGCAATTATAGTAGGTAAATTATAAGCCAATACATTAATTTTTTCTTCGCTAAAAATAGAATTATATTGATATTTAATCTCTCTAGGTGTAATAACATCTCCAGTTGTAACTTCAATAAAAAAATTAGTCTTTAATTTGTCAAAAGTACCAAATACATTAATTCTAAAACCACCATAATCGCTATCTAACAATATATCTTTAATACTTTCAATCTTAAAAGTGCAACCATCATCTAAATGAATAGATAAAATCTCATCAAATATATTAAATATTTCATTAGATTCCAAAGTAATTCCTTTTAATGTTGCATCAATATCTTTAGTAGTTCTCATATCACTTCCAATAATAGAAGAAAGTAAAAAACCCCCTTTTAAAATAATATTATCTTTATACTTACTTTTTTCAATTCTTTTTAATACTCGCTCAAAAAAGAACATTTGATGTAAATGCAAAGACATATCATTACTATTTCTTGCCTTTTTCCTTATAATTGAATTAATTTTATCACTGTTCATAATATAATACGCATAAGTTCAACGACTTCCCTTTCTAAATTTAATTTTTTTGAATATTTAACTAACTTTAACAAATCTTTATCTTTTCTATTTGCATACCATTTTAATGCTTTAGTATAAATTTCTACATCAACATACTTTTTATCTCTAATAATATCACAAATAGTTCTCTCCATATCATAGCACTTAACATCCATGCCAAATGGAGACTTCATAATCAAAAGTCCCAAAGTTAAAATATCACGATTAACATAATGTAAATTAACATTACTAATATTTTGAAGTACTCCACCATAACCAACTGGAACAGTAATATCAAAAGATAATGGTGTTCTATCAGATAAATTATGTAAAAACAAAGAAGTTGAATGTGAAAAAATAGCATTTTTACTTTTAGAAATAACATTAAAATAATCATCATCTAAATTATTAAATAAAACATAATAACCAGTAGATACCCTTTTTAATTCATTTCTATCACATAATCTTTTTAAAGCCATTTTATTAATATTATTACTAACAACTTCCTTTGTAGTTACAAATCCATTATTTTTTCTAACAAGTTCCATAACTTTTTCCAAATTATTCATAAATACTAAAACCTCTACAACAAAATTATACTAAATTTCTAACAAAAAGTCTTTAGTTTTTAATAAATTTATTCGTTCAAAATAAAAACATATGTTACTTTCTAAATTAAAATAACAAAATATTAATTTCAAAAGTAACATATTTTTTCCATACACGATTAAACAATTATTAACTTAATCGTATTTGAAAAATAAATTATTGTACTTAATTAAAACAAACTTTCAATAATTTAAATAAACCATAAAATACACTAGAGGTGTTAATAATGAAACAAAAACAAATAAACATAACTAAATACATAATACTAATTATAGTAACAGTTAACTTAACATTTTCAGCACTAATACTAAATAAAATCACAAACATCAAACCAAAAACACCTGTATTAATATGTAATCAAGAAGAAAATCCTAAGATAATAAAAGAAATATACAAAGAAACAATAACAAACAATTACACAAAAAATAATTACATCTACGAAACAATAGAAAAAACACTAGAACCAAAAGAAAAAACATTAACAGAAGAACCAATAGAAGAAATAGATATAAATAAACAATTAATAGACTTACTAAATAACTATAGAAAACAAAATAATCTACCTGAATTTATCTTAAATGATAGCCTTATAGAAAGTTCAAAAATAAGAAGCAAAGAATTAGTAGAAAATATGTCACACAATAGACCAGACAATTCATGGTATGAATCAGTAATAACAATAAGCCATACAGCTGCTGGAGAAATATTATATAGCAATAATGGAGATATAGATAATGCATTTAATAACATAATAAACAACAAAATAAATGATGAAATACTACTAAACGATGTCTTTACCAATGTAGGTATAAACATATATATAGACTTAACTACTAACATATACTACTACAATCTATTATTTACAAGCTAAAGAAGCATCCAAGATGCTCCTTTTTAATTTAATTTCTCATAAACTTTTAACAAAATATTTTCATAAATATATCTAATATACTTCTTATACAAACTTCTTCTTTCTTCACTCATAACTAAAATATCATGAACACTATTTGGAATCTCATCAATTAACCTATCAATAGCATCTAAATCTATTAAAGGAACAATTCTAACAATTGCTTCATTTAATTCATTATTGCTCATACTCTCAATATACTTTAAAGGATTAATATTTTCTCCATTTAAAGTAAAAGAACAAGTGCGTGAATTATAAACACTATTAATAAAACTAACATAATCATTTAAAATATGAATTATCTTTTCATTATCTACTTTTGGACTTAAACACGCTCCATTATCATACACAGGTGCTATTCTAATACTATCATCTAAAACATTATAAATAATACCATAATTTTCACTATTTCTATCATTATTTAAAATTAAAGAATCAATAACAAACATATTCCAAAAATGTTTTCTAAAATCAGGAAGACTTTTCAAAAACCTATTTTCACTAAAAACAACTTCTAACTCTTTAATATCAGTCTTTAACCCACCACCTAAACTATCTTCTATTTTTTTATCATAATCATTCTTAATTCCATTATAACTAATTAGCATTTCGCCAAATTTCAAAAAATCTTTACAAGCAACAACTAACTTACCATCATAAATACCAAGAATAACCTCCTGAGTATCTATACCACACATACTAAATATCTTAGAACCAATATATTCAGATAATGGACTAGTAGTATAAGACATATTTACGTTTTCTAAATTACTAGTTGATTTAGGAAATTTAACCATATAATTATTGCCATCTATAACAATACCCTTTTTAGAACCAGCATGACCTCCATAAATTTTATTATTCACTTCACATTCATTTAGAATTTTTATCTCCATAATAATTCCTCCCATACTTTTTTAAAATATTGTTAGCAGTTACAGTATCTATCATTTGCTTTCCCCAAGCATTTTTAGTCATAACTTCTAAATCACTAAAATAATTAACATAACTACCTATATCATTTTTAAGAGCAGCTTCAATTATTAAATCAATGTCTTCTCTCATTAACTTAGGTAATTTACTAACATCAACAAAAATACTTGAATCCACTAACCCATTATACTTATCTTTTTCCATATACATACACCCTAAATAAATTATACTATAAAACAGAAATATAAAAAAGTAGATAACTTTCAAACTTATCTACTTTCATAAATAATTAATTTGTAGGAAATTGAACATCTGGAAAACGAGATTTAAAATCACTTGGACTCAAAGTATGTATAATATAATAATTATTAGTATCATCTGCAAAAACATAATCATCTTTAATATTTACAAGTACATTTATAAATTTATCTTCTATTTCAGAATTTTTTATACTCGAAATAGCTCCAGAAGCTGCTAATATATCAAAGAAATTATTACTATATTTTCTATCTAATAATTTCATAGCATACATAATATTTGCAGCAAAAACCGGAAGATCTGTTGTCGATTTTATTGTATTACTATCTGCTTTTGATATATAAGTTGCATCATTATTTTCTTCTAAAGATTCAGAATTAGATACATTATTATAAATATATATATCCCTAACTTCTAGATTGTTTTTAAAATAATTTTGCATAGCAGCATTCATGCCAGTATCACCCTGTGTTACAAATACTTCAAGCATATTCCAATTAGCATCATCACAATAAGTTGCATATATATTATTTCCGATAAATTTTATTCTAAATCTATATTTTACTGGACTATTAACTTCATTTATACCTACATTAGAAATAGCAGTCATTCTATCTTGAGTAATTATATGACCATTTTTATTGACAAACTTTATCTTATAAGTAATAAAATCTTTTAAATCCTTAGTTTTATATTTTGTTCCATCTAAATTTATTCTTACAGTTAATTCTTTATTAAACAAAGAACTTAGTTTTCTATTTGTATAATCTACTTTAGATGGTAATGGAATTTTACTATTTTCTACAGGATTAAGTCCCGCATCTCTCCATTTAGGATTATTAGCTGTATCTGTAAGACTTGTATACAAATTATTTAAATCAATAATTTGATTTGTTTCACTTCCAAACAAATATTTTTCTTCGCCAAAATTAATTTGGATACTAACAATTTCTTCTTTTGATAAAAGATTCGTTAGATTATCTTGTAAATCACTTTCTACTATTGTTTTAACATTATCTTCTTTAACATCTAAAATATCTACATTTGCACTAGTTAAAGAAACTAAATCAGTTACTTGTAAATTAGAATTTGAATTAAATAAAGTTGTTATAAAAGAATCAGTATCAGGTACTTTTAACCAATTTGCAGTTAAAATAGTATCATCTCCAAAATCATAAGTTGTTCCTACAGATATTTTTTCTCCACTACTATTAAGCCAACCATCTAACACATACTCATATTGTTCATCTTTACTTCGAGTAGGATTATAATCTACAACAATATTTACTTTATTATCATCAAACACAGTATATAAATCAAGAACATAATCACTAGATTTAATTTTATCCTTTACTTCATTTATTAAATTCATAGAATCTGTATACTTGACTTCCCCATCTTTAGATAAACTCCAACCAACAAACCTAGAATTACCTGTTGTATCAACAATATAATCACTTGAACCATCATAATTTAATTTATAAGTTAATTTACGATTAACATTTTTTATAAATTTATTAATAGTTAATTTATAATCATTACTTTCATAAGTAAATTCACTATCATCCATAGTAACAGAATTTGTATTATCAACACCATGATATTTAACAATAAATTTATATTCTTGCCAATTAGGTGTAAGTATTATTTCGCCAGTTGTTCCTTTTGGAATTTTTCCACTAGGATACTCATTCCATCCTATAAATTTATAACCATCTCGTTTAGGATCCTTTAAATCTACTTCTTCTTCTATTGTATAGCTACTTGGATTTTCACTATTATCTACATCACTATCTAAATTATATTTTATCTCGTAATCTATTAAACTAGATGTCACTCTTATATTTAAATCTGATGTTACATTAAAAGTTAACTCTTGTTCTCTTGTTGTATCAACATTTGTCCATTTTATATCTTTATACCCTTCTTTTAATGTTGCACTTAATGTTACTTCTTTTCCATAATAATATGTCCCTGAACCTTTTACATTCTCTATTCCATTTCCTTCTGTTGTAACATTTATATCATATTGTTTCCTCTTAATATATACATCTATACTTGTTGTACCTTTTCCATCTATTAATGTTTCACTATATGTGTTTCTTTGATTATCTAATAAGAAACCTTCTTCTATTTCTTTATGAGGACTTACCTTACTATCAGTTAATCCTTTCTCTATAACTAAATCAGGTTCTTCAGGGTAATTTCCATCTTCATCCATTACATAATAATTTACTTTATATTCTGTTTCTATTGCTGTAAATTTTGCAGTAAATTCTTTAGTTCCAGTAGTACCTTTTTCTATCTTATTATTTGGAATCCATCCATCAAACTTATAACCAGGTTTTGTAGAATCCTTTAGCTCTACTTCTTCTTCTACATTATAACTATCAGGATTATCTTTTGCATTAGTTCCACCATTCAAATTATACTTTATTTCATAATCTATTAAACTAGATGTCACTTTTATATTTAAATCTGATGTTACATTAAAAGTTAATTCTTGTTCACTTAATGTATCAACATTGGTCCATTTTATATCTTTATAACCTTCTTTCAATGTTGCACTTAATGTTACTTCTTTTCCATAATAATATGTTCCTGAACCTTTTACATTATCTATTCCATTTCCTTCTGTTGTAACATTTACCTCATACTGTTTCCTCTTAATATATACATTTATACTTGTTGTACCTTTTCCATCTATTAATGTTTCACTATATGTGTTTCTTTGATTATCTAATAAGAAACCTTCTTCTATTTCTTTATGAGGACTTACCTTACTATCAGTTAATCCTTTCTCTATAACTAAATCAGGTTCTTCAGGGTAATTTCCATCTTCATCCATTACATAATAATTTACTTTATATTCTGTTTCTATTGCTGTAAATTTTGCAGTAAATTCTTTATTTCCAGTAGTACCTTTTTCTATCTTATTATTTGGACTCCATCCATCAAACTTATAGCCAGGTTTTGTAGGATTCTTTAGTACTACTTCTTCTTCTACTGTATAACTACTTGGATTCTCTTTTGCATTAGTTCCACCATTCAAATTATACTTTATTTCATAATCTATAGGTGTAAATTTTGCATACAATGCAATACCACCATTTTTATCAAAAAATACTTCTTCATCAAACGGTAAATCTTTATAACTACCATCACTATTTAATTCATACCAACCATCAAATATATAACCATCCTTACTTGGATTTTCAGGAAATACAATATTCTCGCCATACTTACCTACATAATAATTATAAGGTTCACTATCATTTTTTGATAAATAAAATATTACACTTTCATCCTTTAAACTCCATTTTGCATATAAATTAGCCCCATTTAAAACCATTGTTGTACTATCGAATTCTTTTACAAATTTCTTATCATCATCCAAATACCACCATCCAACAAAATCATAACCTGTCCTAGTTGGATTATCTGGTAAAGTAATATTTTCTTTATACAAAGCAGTCACACTAGCATAAATATCACTATCAGAAACCAAATTATAAAAATTAATTGTATATTCATTAGGAACAGCAAATGCAGTAATTTCATTACTTCCTATTCCTATTTTATAAGTAGTAATTAAATTATTATCATCGTTAGACCATTTAGAAAAACTATAACCATCTTCTAAAATAGCAGTTACATCAACCTCTTCCTCATAATAATACTTTCCACTTCCACTGACTTTAGAAATACCTATTCCTTTTTTAACAACCAAATCATACTTATTCCTATCATAATAATACTTAATAACTGTAGAATTATCTCCCTCGATATTCTTATCTACTACTATACTAGGACTTGTAAAACCTACATAAGTTTTAATATACTTTTTACTATCAGTTACAGTATCAGTAACACCCACTAAATCGTCAACATCACTTAAAATAGTATATTTACCAGCTAAATCCATCTTATAATGTTCAATTTTATAACTAACTTCTTGAGGAATACTAGAAACTACAACTTCTTGATTATCTGAAGAAGTAATTTTATAGGTATTTACATTTTCTCCATTAATTAATATTCCATCATAACCTGGTAAAATTTCGCCAGTTACACAAACCTCTTCTTCATAATAATACTTTCCACTTCCACTAACTTTAGAAATACCTGTTCCCTTTTTAACAACCAAATCATACTTATTTCTATCATAATAATACTTAATAACTGTAGAATTATCTCCCTCGATATTCTTATCTACTACTATACTAGGACTTGTAAAACCTACATAAGTTTTAATATACTTTTTACTATCAGTTACAGTATCAGTAACACCCACTAAATCATCAACATCACTCAAAATACTATATTTACCATCTAAATCCATCTTATAATGCTCTATCTTATACTTAGTATCACTATTAGGAACAGTATTAATACCAATAACCATATCACTAGTAACAACAACAGTTCCATCTTTTACATTACCACTAATAGACTTAACACTATAACCAGGCTTCAATTCATAACTAATATTAACAACATCACCATAGAAATATTCGCCACTTCCAGAAATATTAGTTACATTTTTATCTCCATTTATAGTCAAACTATATTTATTAATATCATAATAATATTTTATAACCAAACCATCATTATCTAAAATTTTATCACTAATAACATTAGGACTAGTATAACCTAAATAACTATAAGTTTGAGGATTAACCACACTACCTACTACACCACTAAATGTTTCTACTAAATCAGGAACACTATTAAATTTACCATCTCTATTCATAAGATAATGTTGAACTCTATAAGTAGAATATGCTATCTTTTCCCATTTAGCTTCTAACTTTATATCTCCATTTACTTCCTTATCAAAATCATACTTCTCATTTCCATTATACCAACCAACAAAAGTATAACCATCCCTTATAGGTGTTTGAGGTTCTTTAATCTTGTCGCCATATTCAATATCTAGAAAAGAAGTATTTCCTTCTCCGTCACTAATACTAACATTATAAACATTCTTTTCCCATCTAGCCTCTAACTTAACATTCTTATTTATCTTGCTATCATCATCATACTTTTCATTACCATTATACCAACCAACAAAAGTATAACCTTTCTTTTGAGGATTCTTAGTAGGGGTCTCTAAGTAACCCCCCCCGAAAATTTTATTACTATAATAGACTTTATCTCCTACCATAAACTTTACACTATATCTATTACTAAATACAAACATAATTAAGAGTAGCAATAAAATTACTAAAATTATACTTACCCCTACAAATATTTTTCTATTTTTACCTTTCTCTTTCATCTAAACCACCCTACTTAGAAAATTCATTCTATTCAATCATTTCAAAATTAATAACATAATTAAGTGGAATTCTTTCGTCCATCTCATAACCCTCACTCATAACTAACTCACAATTAACTGTAAGTGGTACTAACTCATATGTCTTAATATAAAGAGCCTTATTTGTTGTCATACCAACTGCACTAGCAAACTTAGGAAGTATGCTCATTCCCTTAGAATAAAATCCAGAACTAGATACATCATCAGCAACTAAAACCTCTTCCATATCGCCAAAAGTTAGCACCATATGATCAATATAATTTAAACTAAGTAGCTTATACATATTATCTCTAACACCAGCATGTAACAAAGTAGTTATAACACTCTTCCTATTCTTAGTAATCATAACAACATTATTAACGCCCCTTACTTCAATATGATACTTATTATAATTATACATAGCATTTTGATTATCAATAGTAGCTAAAACCTTACTTGCAAACGCACTAAACTCACTCGCACTTATCACATTAGGAGCACTAAAACTAATACTATACTCTTTACTAGTATTACCATTCTCTTCCATTGCTTCATTAGAATCAAGATTAATTCTAACAACTAAATCTTTATAAGCTAAACTCTTTAATATTCTATCACTATAATCTAAACTACTAGTATCAGTTAATACTCTAATTAAATTATCAAAATCACTCTCATAATTACCCTTAGTAATACTATAACTACTTCCATTATAAGAAACAATAACTTCACTTACCCTCTTATCAGTCATCATTTTCTTCATATTATCTCTTAAACTACTAACTGAACTTATCTTACTATAAATATCATTAATAACAACACTTACTTTACTACTTGCCTTATCAAAACTAGTAGTAAACATTTGACTATTACTAATACTATCTTGAATAAACTCATCAATATCAGTAATAATTCTAAACCTAGCATAAACCTCTAATCCATCTTCACTAAACTTATCATTAACACTAAAATCATACTTAACGCCATCTTTAGTAAACCAACCTACAAAACTATAATCACTATCTTTACAAGTAGGATCACTTGGAACATTCACACTTTCAGAAGTACTACCAGTTAAAACCTCATACACTTCATCTTCACTATAAAACACAATAGTATTATTATTAATATTATAATTAGCAACTAAAGTAATATCACTTGTTATAGGTGTATCAAAATCAAACTCTTGACCATCTTTCATCCAACCTACAAAACTATAACCCTCTTTAGAAGTATCAGGAATTTCATCACTCTTAATTACAGAATTCTCTCCCTTTACTAAAGTTACCTTATCTTTACCATTAACAAATGTTACAGTAAACACACTCTCTTTAGCATTAGCTACTAATTCCATGTCTTCATTAACAGTAATCTCTAAAGGATTATCATTACTATAAACTTTACCATCTAAAGTCCATCCATCAAACTTATAACCAGCCTTAACTTTAGCATTTAAAGTTATTTTTTTATCGTAATAATACTCTCCATCTCCACTAACACTATCTATTCCATCTTCATACTTAACACTAACATTATACTTATTTCTACTATAATATACCTCTAAAACATTAACATTATTAGCATCAACCTTTATAGTATCAGCCTTTTCTATTCTAAACCCAACAATACTATCACTAAAAGTAACTTCTGAATCAGTAACACCCTCTTTAACAGTATCAGTATACTCTCCATAATTACCATCTAAATCCATTAAATACTTTCTAACAATATACTTAGTATCACTTCTTGGCTTAGCACTAGCAGTTAAACTCAAATCATAACTAGGCATACTAACAACATAAGAATCTGCTTGAACACCGTTAGACCAACTATCAAACATATAGCCCTTATCTAAAACAGCTCCAACAACAACTTCTTCGCCATAATAATAAGTACCACTACCAAATACACTACTAACGTGTTCTCCTCCACTCAAACCAAGACTATACCTATTTCTTTCATAATAATAACTAACAGTCTCTCCATCTCTACTATATCTAGCTTCACTTCTAACAGGACTACTAAATCCTGTATATGTATTAGTATTAGGACTAACAACACTACCAATCTCTCCAGTTAAAACTTCTACCAAATAAGGTTCACTAGAATACTTACCATCAGTACCCATTAAATAATGTAAAACAGTAACCTTACCAATATTATCTTGTTCCCACTTAGCATAAAGAGTAAAATCTTCCTTAACTAAAGAATTAAAGTCATATAGCTTATCATCTTTATACCAACCTAAAAACACATACCCATCTTTTACAGGTTCACTAGGTTCACTAACTTTATTCTTATAATCAACACTTTCTTTAGTAATAACCCCATCATTATCAAAACTAACAGTATAAGTATTAATCTTAAACTTAGCCACTAACTTAGTATCAGAAGTAATAGGTTCACTAAAATCAAACAACTTATCATTAACAAACCATCCTAAAAAAGTATAACCCTCTTTTTTAGGTTCATCAGGTTCACTAAACTTCTTTCCCTCTTTAACCTTAGCACTTTGATAAGTCTTACCATCAATACTCATAACTATATCATACTTAGGCTTACTAAAACCAAAGAATAACAAAACACATAAAGTAATTATTATTCCTAATACTATTACACTAAATATTAATTTCTTTCTATCTTCTGTCTTCATACATCTTGCCCCCTTTACTAACTAAATCATAAATTCATTTTATCATACATTTATTCGTTATACAAGTATTTTATAAAAATTTTATAACAAATTATTTTAAACAATATTAGTACGGCAAAACTCGTTTCCTATGAAACGAGTTATTCGCCATACATATTTTTATTTATTAAGCATTTCTAGCAAATTCTAGATTAAATTCAACATAATATTCATAACCAGCATCAGTTTCAAAGAAGAATCTAGCTTTTGCTTTTGTTTTTCCGTCCAATATACTATTATATGTAAGATTTTTACTTCCTGAAGCCAATAAATCTAAGAAAGCATCTTGGTCAACAGATTTAACCTCTTGACCTGACATTTCTAGTAATAAAGCAGCAGCAAGATAAAGTAAATTACCCTCTTCTCCATCTCCTTCAAAGCTTACTTCTTTCATATTTTCATTTTCTTCACCAAATTCTCCGTCGCCTACAACATATTGAGCTCTAGTTGAACCTTTAGCAAATAATGTAAATAATTGTAAAATACCATGTGGCTCTGTAGGAGCTTCTGAAGGTAACCCATCAGGGTACATTGCGAAAGGAAGTAATTTTTGAGAGCCATCTTTTACCTTAAAAGTAGCAGTTTTTGTACTATCTTCATAATTAACAGATTCAATTGCAGCTACTACAGCTTTAATATTAGGATCTCCAGAACTAGCATTAGTTTTAAGTGATTCATTCATCCATGTTGTATATTCTGTAAACAATTCATTACTTTCTTCATATTTAGCATTTTGTGCTTCTGTTATATGACTTTGGATATCTTCAGGACTAGCATATAAGAACTCTACTATATAATCAGTTGTAGCATCCTCTTTTTCTCCTGGAACAGCATAATTAAATTGCATTTCAATTTTAACATTCTTTAAGTCAGCATATGTTAAATTATCTTTACTTGCTTCTGGTCTTACTTGTTGAGCAGCTTTTACTATAATATCTTCAGCAACTTCTTTTGCAGTCTTTTGACTACCAGATAAATCTATAGTTTCACTACCTTCTAAACTTGCAGCAGCTAAACCAGCTTTTTCGTCAAAATAATTAACTTTTGAAACTTTATATTCAACACTCTTAGCTCCATCCATTAAACTTTCAACAACAGGAACTATAGACTCTTTGCCTTGTTCACTTAATATTGTTTCACTAAGATTGTTTGCTTGTGCACCCTCAGTTAACTCAACAGCTAAAGTTTTAGTATCTTCATTATAATTACTACTTTCAACATTAGTACTATCTCCACTTAATGCAGTATTTAATTCACTTAAAGATTGTTTAGCAACTTCACTCTTTTGATTACTAACTTCTAATGCTGTCTTTTCATAAGTAAACTTCAATGTATATTCAATCTCTATAGTTTCGTCAGTACCCTCAACACTATAAGTAAACTTACCTGTAGCTTCACTATGTTCTCCTTCAACTATATCTCTATATGTTAAATTATGTACATCTTTTTCTTGTCCATACATTTTCTTAAGTAATTCACTAGCAATTTTAACTGGGTTAGATAAATCAGCTACTGGAACTGTTTCTTGACCAACAGTATATGAAGCACTAGTAGCTCCCTCAGCAAATTTTTCAAATATTTCTGTAATTGAAGCACCAGCTTCTGTATCTAAGAAGTTAACTATACTTTCGTCTAAACCATTTTCAGTTACAGCAAATGTAACAGTATTAGTATCTGCATCATACTTAGTTTTAGTTGCATCGAATATATCTGATAAATCGCCACTTGTAATTTGTTCTAATACAGTATCAGCATAATCGTTAAGAATTTTATCAGAAGCTTCTTCTCTATCTAATTCTTCTTGTTCCATATCAGGTTCATACTTAAACTCTAATGTATATTCAATTTCATAAGTCTTATCACTTGCCCCAACCATAGGGAATGTAAACTTACCTTTACCAGTCTTATTAACAACATCTAAGAATGTTAAGTCTGATGGATTTGCATCCTCTTTACCACTCATTTTCTTAAGTAAAGCAGCAGCTATACCATTTGCAGTATCAGACTCTAAATCAACATCAACTGAAGAACCCTCTACTTCATAACTAGCCTTAGTAATACCAAGTGCTTTAAAGAAATCAAATAACTCTGAAATATATACAGGTCCAGTAAATTGGTCTCCTAACTCACTACTATCAATACCAAGTTCATCTAAAAGTTCTCCTAAAGTATCAAAACTAACAGTTGCTTCTAAATCAGCAAAATCTGCAAGTGAAGAATGAAGTCCTTCCTTATTAACATTAAATGTTAATTTTTGTCCTGAATATTCAATACTTTCTAAAATTTGTTCTCCATTTTCATTAACAAATTCAGTTAATGCATCATTAAATCCGGCAGCAACATCATTTAAGACTAAAGTATCGATAATTTCAGTCATATCACTTTTCTCTTCTTGGATTTCAGATTCTGTAGGTGTATATTTAAACTCAACTGTATAAGTTAAAGTAGCTTTCTCTGTAGTATAAGGAACCTTATAACTAAATGTAGCAGTTGCTTTAGTACCAATAACATCTAAATAAGTAAGTTGTGTTGGGTCAGTTTGTTCACTTCCATTAGCACTTGCCATTGCAGATAATATTGCTTTAGCAACCTCTGCTACGTCAGTAGTATCACTAACACTAATGTCGTCTCCATCATTTACTTTAAATGTAATACTCTCTAAATCAGTATCATTTGTAATTCTCTCTTCAAATGCACTAATGATAGAAGTCATTACATCTCCCTCACTATTACTAACACTTGCAAAACTAGATAAAAGTTCTCCTAAACCATCTCTAGTAACATCAAATGTTAAAGTATTAGTTGAGTCTACATATTTAACACCAGTATCACTTCTTAAAACTTGTTTTTGGTCTTCTCCACTTGTCTTATAGTTTTCAATAGTAATTCCATCAAGAACACCACTTACAGCACTATCATTTTCACTGTCTTTTTCTTCTTCTAATGCTGCTTTATCTCCACTAGCATCATAATAGAATTCTAAAGTATATTTAACAGTTTGTTCTAATCCATCTGTATCATACACAAATGTACCAGTAGCAGAAGTATTAGCAACCATACCATAAGTTATATCACTTGGGTCATCAACGTCATAACCATTATTTTGAGCCATTGCAAGTAATAATCTTCCAGCAAGTCCTACTGCACCCTCTTCAAGATCAACAGGAACATCTGTTACCCCGTCAACACTATAAGAAGCTCTAATAGCACCCTCTATATATGTCTCAAACATAGATAGAATTGAAACGTCTCCTCCCTTTTCCTCTGCTTTCTCATAGAAAGAAACAAGTTTCTCCTTAAGTCCAGCCTTATTAATAGTAAATTTCAAAGTATTTGTTGTATCTTCATACTCTAAATTAGTTAATACTTGACCGCCCTCTGTTGCAGTATAATCACTTAACAATTGACTCAATGCATCTGAAACATACTTATTTAAAGCAGTATCATTCTTTTCATCAATATTTTCTACTGTAATAGGAACATCATCAATATATGTAATTTCATAAGCAGAACCATTTATATCTCCTAAAGTCTTTTGTTCCTTAGGTGTACCCTTTAACTCCAATTGATAAGGGCCAGTCTCTTGTAAAACAACACCACCATCTAACAAATAATAAATTGGAGCTTCATTTCCACTATGTTTTGCACCATATTCCACTTGAGCCTTAGTATATAATGGCCCACTTAATACAATTTTAGGATTATTAAGTTGATACATTCTGTGTCCAATTATAACAACATTTGTACCATCACATTGTGGTCTACCATCTGTACCTATGGTATTCTTACATTCACCATAACCACTAAAAGTATTAAGGTCTAAGGTAGTTGCACTAACTGATTTTGCACCTATAGAAGCAGCACCAACTATTGCAATACCTACTAATATTTTTTTCATAATTTTCTTTTCCTTTCTCTTATATTTTCTTATGCTTCACGCACAGCATAAATTGTACTAGCATCTCCACTTAAAGTCATATCATACAAAGTACCAGGTGTATATTCAGCACTATAAGCGCCACCTAAAGCATCTTTATAATAAGAAACTGTAGTATTTCCATGTTTTACAATACTATAATTGCTTGCACCAGTTACTTTAATAATATTAAGAATATTAAATTCCATTGTATAAGTATAACCACTTGCTGGAATACTATGAGTTACAGTCTTAGTTGAACTCTTACTTCCACAAACAACATTGTAAGTTGAACTTATTGTTGTAGCAACTACATCTCTATAAACAGTTGTTGCTGTTTCACCGCTAACTATAGTATCACTTTTACTTGGAGTAGAAGTACTTGTTATTTGACAACCATTAGATGTATAACTTAAACTTGTTCCACCATTACTTATAGTCTTTGGAACTATACTAGCCATCGCATTATTTAAATTAACTTGATCTTGACTAATAACAGTAACAGTCACGCTTGCACTCTTACCATTAATAGTAACTGTAATAACTGCAGTACCTTCGCCAACTGCAACAATATAACCATTGCTTACAGTAGCAACTCTACTATTACTTGTAGACCAACTTAACTTTCTATCAGTCGCATCAGATGGACTAATATACGCACTAACTGTATAACTTTGCCCAACAACTAAAGTTATTGCTGAATCACTTAATGAAACACCAGTTGCTTTAACATTAACAGCCTTACAATAACAGTCAGCCTTACCAGGATTTACTAACTCATAACCATTCTGACAAGTCTTCTTACAAAGATCTTCGTCTTTCTTATCAGTCTCTTTTTTATCGTCTTCTTCACTACCGCTACCTTTGCTCCACTTAGCATAAAGAGTAAAACTCTTTTCTACTTTAGTATCAAAATCATACTTTTCTTTATCAGTTAAACTCAAATACCATCCGTCAAAAGTATAACCATCTCTAGTAGGATCTGTAGGTTCAGCAACTTTACCTCCCTCTTTAACAGTTTGGCTATCTACCGCTGATCCCCCATTGCTATCAAATGTAATTGTGTATTTCTTTTCAGTTGACTTACTACAACTACAAGCAGTAACAAATAAGCAAGCAAGAACCAATAAAACACCAATCCTTAACTTTTTCATTTTCTCTCCTTTCCTTTTCAGAAACCACAAAACTAATTACTACTAAATTAACCATAGATACGAAAAAAAACTAAGAAGGGTTTTTAAACCCCCCCCGAAAATTTCATAAATTTTCGAAAGAGTCAATTTTCTTCATAGTCCTTGCGTCTCCTTAAATACAATTATATTGTATAATTTTAAATTTACTTTGTCAACAAAACCAGATAACATTTACACATAAATTTTAATACAATACACTACCAATTATATGAGTAAAAACAAAAAGTAATTCATGATAGAAAAATCACTACAAACTTCTCACAAAATTTAATCTGCCATTTTAAACTGCCACTTTCAAATAAACTGCCACTTATTCTGCCACATCACTGCCACATCACTGCCACATCACTGCCACATCACTGCCATATCACTGCCATACACTGCCATATCACTGCCACATCACTGCCACATCACTGCCAC
>CANQQR010000015.1 GCA_947626035.1 uncultured Bacilli bacterium
CTTATTCCTCCTAGATTATATTTTATCAAATTTTGTATAACTTGACTTATCTAGTTTTTATTATAAGAGTCTCCTTAAAAAAAGTTAATGACTATAAAGGGGCGACTAGGTCACGGTACCACCCTTTTTAATCATTAACTGATTATCTCTTTAATGTAACGGTTTTAACCGGGCTATTAAGCCACTTTAAAGGTTTTTATTCATATTATGTTATTGTTAGTTTTCCACCTTTTACTAACTCTCTATAAATAAGTGATAATATTACTCGTCCTTTTCATTAGATTTTATGAGTATATTTTATTATATTTATTTATGATTGTCAAATAGATTTTCTAGGGTGTTTATGACTGTTAGGAATTCTTCTTCTGTTTTGCATTTTGTTATTTTGTCTTTTATTTCTTTTGTGTTCGGTATTCCTTTTAGGTATGCTAAAGCGTGCATTCTTATTTCTAGTAGTGCTGTTTTTTCGTTTTCGTTTTGTTTTAGGAGACTGTAGTGTTTTTTTATCATTTTTATTTTGTCTAGGTTAGTGGGTTTGTCTATTATTTTATTATTTTCTATATATTCTACACATTCTTTTATGAACCATGGGTTTCCAATTGCACTTCTTCCTATCATTACTGCATCACATTTTGTTTCTTCTAGCATTTTTTTTGCGTCGTATATTGTTTTTATGTCTCCGTTACCTATTACTGGGATGTTTACTGTTTCTTTTACTTCTTTTATTATGTTCCAGTCGGCTGTTCCACTGTAGCCTTGGCTTCTAGTCCTTGCGTGTATTGCTATTCCAGATGCTCCAGCTTCTTCTATTAGTTTTGCTACGGTTTTAGCGTTTATGTGTTGTTCGTCCCAGCCACTTCTTATTTTTACTGTTATTGGTGTGTTGGTGTTTGTTACTACAGCTTTTACTATTTCATATATTTTTTGTGGATTTTTTAGAAGTGCACTTCCTGCTTGGCTTTTTATTGCAACTTTTGGAACTGGGCAACCCATGTTTATGTCTATTAGGTCTGGATGAAATGTTTTTTCTATGTATTTTGCAGCACTTACAAATGACTCTGTGTCGTGGCCAAATATTTGAATGCTTATTGGTCTTTCTTTTTCGTCAAAGTTTATTAGGTCTATTGTTTTTTTACTGTTATGTGTTAGACCAACTGAGCTTATCATTTCAGAGTATATTAAACCTGCACCCATTTCTTTTATTATTGTTCTATAGCTTTTGTTTGAGACTCCAGCCATGGGCGCGAATACTATTTTATTGTCAATTTTTATATTTTTTATTTTCCATGTCATTTGTGTAATATTATACTATAAAGAAAAAAAGAAAACTAGTTTTATTCACTAGCTTTCAATGTTATTTTACAACTTGTGTCTTGTGTTACGTTAAATACAGATACGACACCGTTTTCGAAGTGGTATGAAGCACCATCACATGTTAGTTCTGCATCAGTTAGTTTGTAACCAGTGTTAGCACTTATTCCGAATGTTGCTGTTCCACCTTCGTTTACTTCTTGTGGACTATTGTAACCATTTATTAATGTTCCGTTTGCTATTTCAAGTGTTACTTTGTATTTTAGTGGTCTAAATTGAACATTACATACTGTATCTTTTGTTACACCAGTTACTGTTAGTGTTTGATTTCCTATGTTGTATGTTCCTGTTTGACCGTTTGTACAGTTTACTGAATCGAATGTGTAGTTATCAGATGGTGTTACTTTTACTGTTACAGTTCCACCGTAGCTTATTGTTTTTGAGTCTGTTTCTACTGAACCATTAGCGGCTCTTACTTCAACTTTTAAATCGCTTATTTTAAATCCTATTGAGCATACTGTGTTGTCTTTTGTTACGTTAGATATTTTTAAGTCGTTTGTTTCTTCGTTAAATTCTGCTTTTGCATTGTTAGTGCAGTTGACACCTGAAGTTTTATCATATACGTAGCCTTCGGTAGGTACTATTTTTATTGTCATGTCTTTGTTTATTTCTATATCATATTTTTGTTCTGTTTCGTTGTTTGGTAGTTTACCATTGTTTACTTTTACTGTCATGTTGTGTATGTTTTTTATGAAGTATAGTCTACATGTTGTGTTTGCAGTTAGTTCTGGAACAAATTCCCATTTTTCTTCGTCCCATGTTCCTTTTACGCCTTTAGTGCAGTCATATTTTTCAAATGCGTATTTTGCTGTTTTTGTTTGTGCTCCTTCAAATTCTGGATCGTTATTTTCAAGATATTCTTGTTTTATCATTTCTCCTACTGCATTACCGTCTAAATAGTATCTATATGTTACTTGATAATTTTTATTTTCTGTTTCTTCTTTTTCAGTTTCTTTTCCTTTGTTTTTATCTGCTAGTAAGCCTATAGTACCACAGCCTAAGCATGCGATTATTAGTAATACGAATATGAATATTACTAATCCATTATTTCTTTTTTTCATTATTAACTCCTCCAATTATATTCTTTTATTCTTATTATTAATTTTATAATGTTCGTTTGATATTGTCAACTTCTTTATTTTATGTTTTTGTGTTTTTATATATTCTTAAAGTACGTATTTTTGTTGACTTTTTGCCTGTTTTTATTGTATAATGATACTCGGTACATTTTTTTATTATCTGTTAATGTATTGCCGTGGGAAAGCATATATATTAAAGATAAGGTAAGGAGAAAATTATGAAAACATTTATGCTTAGAAAAGAGGATGTTTCTACTAAATGGTATGTGATTGATGCTGAGGGTCAAAATTTAGGTAGAGTTGCGACTAAGGCTGCACATATTTTACGTGGAAAACATAAGGAAACTTTTACACCTCATATTAATTGTGGGGATGCTGTTATTATTATTAATGCTAGTAAAGTTAATTTAACTGGCGATAAGTTAAATAAGAAAGTTTATTATAATCATAGTGGATATCCAGGTGGCTTAAGAGAGAGAACTGCTAAAGTTATGAAGAGTGAGTATCCAGTTGAAATGGTGGAGAGAGCTGTTAAGGGTATGCTTCCAAAGAATAGACTTGGTAGACAAATGTATAAGAAGTTGTTTGTTTATGAGGGAAGCGAACATAAGCATGAGGCTCAACAACCTGAAAAGATAGAGTTATAGGAGGAAATAGTAATGGCAGAGAAGAATGTATATAAGGCTACAGGTAGAAGAAAAAGAAGTGTAGCGCAAGTTACTTTGACTAGTGGTAATGGTAAGATTACTGTTAATGGAATGGATGTTAATGAGTATATGCCTTATGAGACTTTAGTAATGGATTTAAAGCAACCTTTAGTTTTAACAGGTACACAAGATAGTTTTGATGTAGATGTTAAGGTTGTTGGTGGAGGTTTTAGTGGACAAACTGGTGCGATTAGATTAGGAATTGCAAGAGCACTTTTGGAAGTTAATTCTGAAGCTTATAGACCTACACTTAAAGGAACTGGTATGGTAACTCGTGATGCTAGAATTAAAGAGCGTAAGAAATATGGTCTTAAGAAAGCAAGACGTGCTCCACAATTTAGTAAGCGTTAGTGAAAATGAAAAAAGCCCTGAAAATTTAGGGTTTTTTGTTTGTAATTATCTATGTATTAGGTTACCTTTAGATATTAGAATTCCTATTGTTATGGTGTCATTTGTTTCGTATAATACCATGGGACTATCAACTTTGTAGCCATCTTCTTCTTTGTATGTTTCTTTTACTTTGGTTATGAATGATTCTAGTTCGTTTTTAGGAATTGTTTTTGTGTATAATTCACTTTCTATAGTGTTATGTGTACTTTCAATTTTGTATTTTGTTATGTTTATTGATATTTTTATTTTACCATTTTTTACTTCTGTTACTTTTGGTTCACTTATTGTCCATCCATCAGCAAGTCTATATGTTTCGTATATGTCGTTTATTAAGTTAGGTAGGTATTTTTTATCTATCAATTTTGTTATTGTTTCGCTATATTCTGGTTTTTCCATTTTACCCTCCTTATTAAATAATATCATATTTTGTGTTAATAAAAAAGAAAATTATGTGAAAATACTAGTTAAAGGTTATTCTTTGTGATAAAATTTATTATGGATGATGAGGGATGTAGGATGGCAAATAAAGTTTTTAAAACTATTGATGAACAGCTAGATATTTTAAAGTCTAAGGGGCTTGTTATAAATGATATTGAGTATGCGAAAGAAGTGTTACTTCGTGAAAATTATTTCTTTATAATGGGTTATAGGCATATATTTATTAAGCATGATACTACTAGGAAATTTAAAGATGGTACTACTTTTGAGGAGCTTTATAGTTTGTTTGTGTTTGATAGAATGTTTAGAAATATTATTTTTAAGAATATATTGATAGTGGAAAATAATTATAAGTCTATTTTTAGTTATACTCTTAGTAAGAGTTATGGTTATAAAGAAAAAGATTATTTGAATCCTAAGAATTTTTCTAGTGATAAAATGAAAGTTAGACAGATTAATGATTTAATTCGTAAGGTTAAGAGACAGTTTAGGGTAAATGGAAAGCAGCATGGCGCGACTAGTCACTATATTGATAATTATGGTTATATTCCACTTTGGATTGGTATTAAGGTTATTAGTTTTGGTCTTATGAGTGAGATGTTTAGTGTTTTAAAGGAGCAAGATAAGAAAGCTATTGCGGATGTTTATCGTATTTTTCCTGAGGAGATGGAGACTTATTTACCTATACTTGCTAATTATAGGAATTTATGTGCTCATGAAGATATAGTGTTTGATCATTTTACTCAGAGGGTTATTCCTGATAATAAGTATCATGCTCTTCTAGATATTGATAAGACTAATGGAGAGTATGTGTATGGTAAGAATGATATTTTTGCGCTTATTATTATTTTAAAGAGACTTCTTACTTTTTCTGATTTTAAGATGATGATGAATGAGATTAATTATGAGTTTGATAATTTGAGTGGAAAATTAAAGACTGTTAGTATAGATGAAGTTATTGATAAGATGGGATTCCCACCTAATTATAGAGATATTATGTATATGGAATAGGAGTGATGTTATGAGAAAAGTTATTACTTATGTTGTAGTTAGTATTGTTAGTCTTTTGGTTGGAGCAGGTATTATTTGTTCACTTGTGTATTTTTTTCCAAATGAGGTAGTTAAGACTATTACTGAGGAGAATGTTAGTATTACTGATACTGGTATTGCTGAGTCTGTTTTAAAGATAAAGGATGCGGTTGTTGTTATTGAGACTTATACTGATAATTCGCTTTTGAGTACTGGTACTGGGTTTGTTTATGATACTGTAGGCGATAGTGCATATATTATGACTAATCATCATGTTATTGATAGTGCTGATGAGATAAAGGTTACTTATAGTGATGATAGTGAGACTTATGCTACTTTGGTTGGTAGTGATGAGTATGCTGATATTGCTGTTTTAAAGGTAGATAAGGATTCTATTTTGGCTGTTGCTACTATTGGTAATAGTGAAGATACTAGAGTAGGAGATACTGTGTTTACTATAGGTAGTCCTATGGGTATTGAGTATAGGGGTACTGTTACACGTGGTATTTTAAGCGGAAAGAATAGACTTGTTTCTGTTTCAGTTACAGGAAGTTCAGCTGATTGGATTATGAATGTTATGCAAACTGATGCGGCTATTAATCCAGGTAATAGTGGTGGACCTTTATGTAATGTTAATGGAGAAGTAATTGGTATTAATTCTTTAAAGATAGTTGAAGAGACAGTTGAGGGTATTGGTTTTGCTATTCCTATTGAGGAAGCAGTAAGATTTGCTGATGATTTAAGAGGTAATGGAAGCATTAGTAGACCATATGTTGGTGTTAGTATGTTGAATGCTAGTAGTACTATGCAATTAAATTATGCTGGTATAAGATTAGATTCTGATATAGATAGTGGTGTAGTTATTGTGGATGTTGAAAGTGATAGTCCTGCTTCTAAAGCTGGTCTTAAAAAGGGTGATGTTATTGTAAGTATCGAGGGAGAAAAGGTTAATGATATGGCTGAGTTTAGGTATAGACTTTATAATTATTCGCCTGATGAGACTATTAAATTTGGTATTATTAGAGATGGAAAAGAGAAGACAGTTAAAGTTACTTTAGGTAGTGGCGAATAGGAAGAACAGTTATGTTGCTGTTTTTCTTTTTTTTTAGTATAATTGTTGTAGTTTCAAAGGAGAGAGTATGAAAAAGTGTGCTATTGTTTATAATCCGGAAAGTGGGAAACCAAAAGATAAAAAAGATATTAATAGTTTACCATCTATTTTAGAAGTTAATGGGTATGATGCTGTTTTGTGTCCTACTAAGGCTCCAAAGGATGCAGTTCGTATTGTTTCAACTTTACCAGATGATATTGATTTGGTTATTTGTTGTGGTGGAGATGGTACTTTAAATGAGGGTGTTACAGGTAATTTAATGAGAAAGAAGAAATTACTTATGGCTCATTTGCCTGTTGGAACTGTTAATGATGTTGGAACTATGTATGGTTTTACTAAAAATATGGTTATTAATTCACAAATGCTTACTTCTGGTAGTGTTAGAAATATTGATGTTTGTATGATTAATGGTAAGCCTTTTGTTTATGTTGCATGTGTTGGAAGTTATGTTGATGTTTCATATAATACGCCTAGGGATTTAAAGAAAAAGTATGGTAGACTTGGGTATATTTTTAATGCTTTGAGTGAGTTTAAAGATAGTGTTAAGTTATTTAATCTTACTTATAATATTGATGGTAAAACTGTTAGTGGTACTTATTCTTTTGTGTTTATTACTAATACTTGTAGGATTGGTGGGTTTGATAATATTTATAGTGATGTTAAGCTTGATGATGATAAGTTTGAGGTTGTTTTGTGTACTGCTAAGACTAAAGCTGAGCTAGCTGTTATTGCGGGTAAGATTTTAGCAGGTCAAATTAAGAGTATGCCTGGGCTTGAATATTATAAGACTAATTATTTTAAGGTTGTTTTTGAAGAAGAGCCTCCAAGTTGGGTTATTGATGGGGAAGAGTATAAGCATAATTCTAAGACGTTTGAGTTTACTATTAATAAAGAGGTTAATATGCTTTTACCAAAGAAGAATATTGTTAAGTTATTTAATAGTTTAGAAGAGATAAATGGAAAAATAGATAAAGGTTAGTTATGGAATATAAGGTTAAAGATAGAAAAGAAAATTTGAGTGTTGTAAAGGAATCAAAGAGTGTTAGATTTTTTTATGGTACGGCTTTAGGAAGATGTTTTGTTTATGTGTTTTCTAGGCCTATTTTTTCACGTTTTGTAGGATGGGTTTTGAGTACTCGTTTTTCTTGTGTGTTTATTAAGGGGTTTATTAAAAAGAATAATGTTGATTTAAGTCTTTATAAGGATGTTAGTTATAATAGTTTTAATGATTTTTTTGTTAGGGAAAAGAAAGTTATTGATGTTTTATGTGATGAAGATATTTTTGTTAGTCCTTGTGACGGGAGACTTATGTGTTATGAGATAGATAAGAATTCTAAGTTTTTTATTAAGAATTCATATTATAGTACTAGTGATTTAATTATGGATAAGGTTACTAGTAAGAAGTATAATGGTGGGTATGCTTTGGTGTTTAGGTTAGCAAAGGAAGATTATCACAGGTATTTGTATATTGATGATGGTGTTAAGAGTGGGAATGTTTATATTCCTGGGGTTTTAAATACGGTTAGGCCTATAGTTTATTCTAAGTATAATATTTTTAAAATGAATAGTAGAGAGTACACTATTCTTTATACTAAGAATTTTGGAGATGTTATAGAAATTGAAGTAGGAGCGACTCTCGTTGGAAAGATTAGGAATAAGCATGGAAGAGATTATCAGTTTAAGAAAGGGGAAGAAAAGGGGTATTTTATGTTTGGTGGTTCTACTATTGTTTTGCTTGTTAAAAAAGATATGGTTAAGATAGACCAAGATATTCTTAAAAATTCTAAAGATGGTGTTGAGACTTTAGTTAGTGCGGGTAGTAGAATTGGAAAAAAGAGCTTAAAATAAGAAATTTAAGGCTCTTTTTAGTTTTTCATAAAATTTATAAGTTAATACTGTAGATATTATTGTATAAAGTAGTGCGACTAGAACGTCTGTTAATAAGTGTTGTCTTATTAACAGGGTAGATAGTATTATAAGAAATGAGTATAAAGTTATTAACAGTTTGTATTTTTTTTGTAGTGTGGTTTTGAATGTTATGTAGTAAGCTATTATGAATGAAAGTAAGCAGTGAACAGATGGTATGCAGTTAATGGGTGGAGAGTCTAGTTTGTATGTTAGTTTTAGAAGAAGTGTGCTTATGGTGTTTGAAGTTATGTTAGGTCTTCCTAAGTATGTTGGGTATAGTATGAATGTTAAGTTAGATAATATTATGCCAATAAATACGGTTATTATGAAGTGGTTAAAAGAGTTTTTATCTTTTTTGTATATAAGGAATGCTATTAAGAAAATGAATGGGTACCAACTATTATATATGAATGAGAAACTTGGTATTAGTTTAAATGTTATTATGGGTGATAGTGTGTGAAAGTTCTTTATAAATATTTTTATAGTGAAGTAAAGTGTAGCATTTGTTAGTAGTATTATTGATATTGGTTTTAAGAAATTTTTGTATTTTTTTATCATTTTTACTCCTTTAAGTGTTCTTTATGTTCTATTTTAATCCAAGTTAAATTTTTTGTAAATATTGCTTTTATAGCGCATGGTATGTATGAAAAGAGTAGTAATGGGTGGATTAGTGATACTTGTATTTTCATTTTGTTTGTTAGTTTTAAATTTTTGTTTTCAGTTTTTAGTATTATTAAAGTGAATATTACAAGTGATATGTAGATTATTAGAATTATTTTTATTATGTTTGTTATGACTTTTGTGTTTAGATTTAGTAGCATGTTAATTATTATTAGAAGTAATCCTATTAGTAATATGATTATGTCCCATACGCCTATTAGTTCATTATATACTGAGCTATAGTTTTTGTTTTTTAGTGATAGTTTTTTTAGTAGTTCTTTTCTGTATTTTTTTCTTGTTTCAAAGTAACCTTTTATCCATCTTGTTCTTTCTATTTTATATACTTTGTATTCTGTTGGTTGTTCGTCATAGAATTTTGCGTTTTTGTTATAGTACGTTGATGTGTTATTAATTATTGAGTAGAGTGTAAGTTCATAGTCTTCTGTTAGTGTGTGGAATGGGTATGTTTTCCATTTTTTTATTAGTGAGTCTTTTATGTAGAAGCCTGAACCTGATATTATTTTGTTTAGTGTGGTTTTGTTTCTTCTTTTGTTTATTAGGCTGTTTATTATTATGAATATTAGTCCACTTGATATTGCTAATGGGTTGTTTTTGTTTTTGATGTTTCTGTAGCCTATGCCTATTTCGTAACCTTTGTTATATGTGGAAGTCATTTCTTTTATGTAGTTTTTGTCTAAGATATTGTCTGCATCAAATATGAAGTAAGCATCGTAATATTTTTGTTTTTTGTCTAGGTCTTCAATTAGTTCCATGATAGCATAGCCTTTTCTTTTTAGGTTTAATTTTTTTCTTATGAATATGTTCATGTTATGTTTTTTTACTATTTCATAGGTTTTGTCTTTTTTATCTTCTATTATTACGTATATGTTTTTTGGATTTATTTTTTGTGTTTGATTTTCTATGCTGATTAGTAAGTCTTCTATTACTTCACTTTCGTCTCTTGCGGGTATTATTATAGAAAAGTTGTTTTTTGTGTTTGTGTTTTTTTGTGGATAGTTTTTGTTAAGTGGTTCTGATAATATTTTTGATAATATAAGAGTTATTCCTATGATTATTAATAAAATTCCAATGTTTATCATATTTATTCCCCTTTAAATACCATGTTAGGGTATGCTTTTTTTAGTCTTTCGTCTGTGTATACTTTGTCACATATTTCGCCTATTATTGTGTATGGTGGGATGTCTTTTTTTCTTAGGCCTTGTCTTATTACTGCTGTAAATGAGATTAGCATGTCGATTGAGACTAGTATTATTAGTGTTTTTGTTATTTTTGTTCCGACATTGTTTGGGATTTTTTCTATTAGGTTACTAATTCGTGGGTATATTATTTTTACAAATATGTATGAAAGCAAGCCCCAAAGTAACATAATTGGTATAGTTGTTCTTCCGTTTATGTTTAATATTCTGTTTTTGTAGTTCCAAGAAGAGCTACCTATAAATATTTCTTGTAGTAGGCTCATGATGTATTCACATGATCCACCTAGTAATGAACCGTATATGATGGTTTGGTACCATTTGTGATTTTTTTCTGCTAGAAAGTAAGTTATTATGACTGCACCTAGACCATATATTGGACTTAAGGGACCATAGATAAGGCCACGTCTTACTTCCCAAAAGAAGCTTCCGTCTCTTAAAAAGTGTCTTATTAGGTTTAGTATCATTTCGTAGTAGTTACCGAATATACAGCCTATTAGGAAGACTATAAATAGTTTATAGAAGCATATTCCTTTTGCAAATGTTTTATTTTCATTATTCATAATTTTTCTCCTATTTTTATTATATCATAGTTATTAATTTTATGAAAACTGTTGTTATATTTAGTTATGTTTTTTCATATTATTTTAAAGCAATTTGATTTTTTTTGTGTTTTTCTTTTCATTTTGTGTTATAATATGCTATTTGGAGGGTGAAGGTAATGAAGAAGATAACTGATTTTATTGTAGATAAGAGATATTTGTTTTTAATTTTGTTTGTTATTTTAGGTATTACATGTTTGTTTTTATCAAGTAAGGTTAATGTTAATGAAGATATTATGGAATATTTACCTAAGGATTCTGAGACTAAAATTGGTAAAGATATTATGGACAAAGAGTTTACTATAGAAGATAGTAGTGTTCTTAATGTGATGTTTAAGGATTTGTCTAAGAGAGAAAGATATAAAATTTTAGATAGTTTAGAGAAAATTGATGGTGTTAGTAGTGTAGTGTATGATGAGAGTGAAACTTATAATAAGGATGGCTATTCTTTGTATCTTCTTAATGTAGATGATTATGCTGACTCAAAAAAGGCAAAGTATGTTTATGATTATGTTAATGAAAACTATGATGTTTCTGGTCTTAGTGGGTCAATTTATGAAGAGAATAAGCCTGTTTTACCTCTTTGGATTGTTGTTTTGGCTGTTAGTTTTGCTATGGTTATTCTTGTTATTTTAAGTGATTCTTATTTGGAGCCATTTTTGTATTTGACTGCAATAGGGATTGCAATATTGCTTAATAAGGGAACTAATATTATGTTTTCTAGTGTTTCTTCTATTACTAATTCTATTACGGCTATTTTGCAACTTGCACTTTCTATGGATTATTCTATTATGCTTTCTAATAGGTATAAGCAAGAAGAGGAAAAAGGTTCTAGTAAGATTTTAGCTATGAAAGAAGCTTTGTATCAATCTTTTAAAGCGATTTCTAGTAGTTCTGTTACTACTATTGTAGGTTTACTTGCACTTGTGTTTATGAGTTTTACTATTGGTAGAGATTTAGGTTTTGTTCTTGCAAAGGGTGTTTTGTTAAGTTTAGTTTGTATATTCTTTTGTTTACCAGCTTTGTTGTTACTTTTTGATAATTTGATTTTGAAAACTAAGAAAAGGACTCCGAAATTTAATTTATCTAAGTTAGGTAATTTTATATATAAAACTAGGTATGTTCAATTTGTGTTTATTGTTTTTATGTTTGGTTTAGCATATTTTTTAAAGGGAAATGTTAGGATTTTGTTTACTGATTCTGAGAAAGATAATGTGGGTAAGGTTTTTCCTGAAGTTAATCAAATGGCTATTGTGTATGATAATAAGTATGAGGATTTTATGTCTAGTTATTGTAAGACATTGGAGAGTGATAAGAAGATAGATCAAGTTTTGTGTTATTCTAATACTATTAATGAACCACTTTATTTTGATGAGTTAAATGATAAATTTAAGGATTTAGGACAAGATGTGGCTATTGATGATTATTTGATTAAGATTATTTATTATAATTATTTTAATAAGGATGTACGTGAAGAGATTGGAATGGATGATTTTGTTTCTTTTGTTAAGTCTTATGTTATAGATAATTCTTCTTTTAGTGATTTGGTAAGCGATGGTGTAAGAGATAATGTGGATTTACTTAGTAATTTTACTAGTCCATCTTTAATTAATAAGAGTAGAAGTTTAAGTGATGTTTCTAGTGTTTTAGGTATTAGTGAAAAGGACGCGCGTGATATTTTAGTTTATTATAATAGTAAGAAAATGGATTTTAAAATGACTATTCAAGATTTTCTTGATTTTATGGTTACTGATGTTTTAAATAGTGAAGAGTATAGTAGTGTTATTGGGGAAGATGGTAAGAAGAGTTTAGAGTTTTTAAAGGGCTTTACTGATAAAGAGGTTATTAATGCACAAAAGCAAAGTAGTGAGTTATCTCAAATGCTTGGTGTTAGTGAAGACGTGATTAATCAAATATTTTTGTTATATAGAATAAGTAGTCCTAGTACTGTTAGTTTAAGTTTAAATGAGTTTTCTATGTATGCACTTAGTATGATGAATATGGATGTGTTTTCAGCATATATGTCTCGTTTTCAAGATGTTTTGCCTTTCTTTAATAGGGTAACTTTGTTAAATAGTTATGATGGTAAGGTTTTGAGTAAGGAAGAAGCTAGTAGTTTATTTAGTATAGATAGTGATTTATTAGATTTGATAGAGTTTGGTGATGGGCTTGAGCCTTTAGATTTAATAGATTTATTGTTAAGTAATGAAGAGGTGTTATCTAAAGTTAGTAGTGATACTTTAGTTAGTTTGGAGACTGACAAATTTATTCTTAGTAATGTTAGTACTAGGTATAGTGTGAGTGAGCTTGCTAGGGTATTATCTAGTGAAGAAGTTGATAGTTCTTTAATAAATGCAGTTTATGGTTTTTATCAATATAATAGAGAAGAAACAAGTATGAGTGTGCTAGAGTTTGTTGATTTTGTGTTAAGTAATAAAGATAATGATTTGTTAAGGGGTAGTATTAATGAGTCAGTTTTGAGTCAAATTTCGCTACTTAGTACTGTTATGCATTCTAGCTTAGATAATAAATATTATAGTGCTTATGAAGTAAGTCAATTACTTGGTACTAATTATGAAGATGTGAAACTTTTATTTAGTTTGTATAATTCTAAGTATATTGGTGGTAATGAGGAGATTTCATTATATGATTTTGTAAGTTTTGTTTTAAGTGATGTTTTAAATAATTCTAAATATTCTTCTAGTTTTGATGAGGAAAGTAAGTTAAAGTTAAATACTGTTTATGAGGTTATGTCTGGGTCTCTTAATGGGGTTTTGTATACAAGTGAGGATGTTTTTCAAAAGTTTTCTATTTTGAGTAAAGATATTGATAGAAATTTAGTTGATTTAGTTTTTATGTATTATGGCAGTGAAAATATGTATGATAGTTCATATAAAATGACTGTGTTAGAGTTTGTTAATTATTTAAATTCTGATGTTATTTCTGATAGTAGGTTTAAAGAGTTTATTGATGGCGATTTAAGGGGTACTATTATAAATTCTAAAAGGGAAGTTGATAAAGCAAAGAAGTTAATTGTTTCAGATAAATATTCTAGAGTAGTGTTAAATACTAGGTATGCTTTGGAGGACGAAGAGACTTATGATTTTATTGATTCTATACATGATAAAGTTAAGGGTAAGGATGGAATTTATGTAGTTGGTAATTCAGCTATGGCGGTTTTAATGAGTAAGACTTTTAATGGCGAATTAAATAAGATTACTGTTTTAACTATGATATTTATATTTGTGGTTGTGGCTGTGACTTTTAAGGATTTGATTATTCCGTTTGTTTTGGTTTTAATTATTCAAACTGCTGTGTATATTACTATGAGTGCGATTTCTGTTACTGGCGGGTCAGTGTATTTTATATCTTTACTTATTGTTCAAGCGATACTTATGGGTGCGACTATTGATTATGCTATTGTTTATACTTCATATTACCGTGAGTCTAGGATTTCTATGGGTGTTAAGGCTTCTGTTATTAATGCATATAATAAGTCTATTCATACTATTGTTAGTTCTGCATCTATTTTGATTATTGTTACTTTGGTTGTGGCACATTTTGCAGATGCTATTGCGGCTAAGATTTGTGAGACTATTTCAGAGGGTACTTTTGCGGCTGTTATTTTGATTTTATTTATGTTACCTGGTGTGCTTGCTAGTACTGATAAATTGATTTGTAGAAAGGGTTATTATAAGGAGAAGAAAAATTGATTTTTTGTGATATAATTGTAGGTGTTTAAATAGGAAGGCTGGTTGTATGAGTAAGTATTTAAAGGTTATGTTTGGTAATAAGGGTGCTGATTATGAGTATGTTATTGGTAAAGTAAATGTGGCGAGTAATTGGAATCCAAGTAGTTTTGATCCTAAAGAAATGGGTGGATTTAATTTTTCTACTGAAGATAAAATTTTGAGGTGGCTAGTTAGGGGCGATACTGTTTATGATGTGATAGTACCTCCTGATGCAGAGGTTGTTGATTGTCCGAGTGAATCTGCTCCTCATGGTGTTTTTAGAAGTAATAAAATAATATTAGAAAATCCTAGGACTGTGACTGATTCTATGGCGATGCATTTTTATTTGAAATCTGATTTACCAGAGAAATCATATTATAAGGCTTTGGCTGGATGTGCTGTTAGGGGTTATATTAATACTTGTTTAAAGATTATTGATGATAGGGTTAATACTGATAATATTGATTTAGTTTTGAGTGAAATTTATGATTTTGTTGGGCCTTATCAGGGCGAAGATAGTTCTAATAGTGTGTTTTCGGAGGTTATGAGTAGGCTTAAAAATATAAAAATGTGTAAAGAAACTGATTAATTTGTTTAAATGTTAACAAAAGTTGTTTAAAGTTTTGTATAATGTGTATGTGTGATATGTGATTTATAACGTGATTTTTACGAGAAAGATGCTTTTTGTGAGTGTCTTTTTTGTTTTGTATGAATTTTGCAAATGGAAATTGATTGATGATGTTTCTGAATTAATAATTAAAGAAATATAGTAAAAAATCTTAGCAAAATTTAGTTTTATGGTATACTATTATAAACGGATGGTGTTATTATGCATAAAAAAGATGTAATAAGTTTAGGAAAATTGTTGTATGAGGAATTTAATATTCCAAATTATCAAAGGACATATGAATGGAGTAAAGAAAATGTTTATACATTATTAAATGATATAAATGATAATTATGTTAAAAATGAACCAATTAATTTGGGTTCAATAATTATATATAATAATGAAGGTAAATATGATTTGGTTGATGGACAACAAAGAATAACAACTCTTTATTTAATTGCCATAGCTTGTGGAAAAATAAAAAGTGCTGATGATATTATATTAAAATCTGAATATGATGAATTAATAAATGAAAAAAATGGTTTAACTAATTTATTAGAGAAAAAAAATAATATTTCTGAAAAATTAACAATAGGTTATCGAATTATAGAGAAAATATTAAATAAAAAATTAAAAGATGAAAAAGATATTTGGAGTTTTTTTGAAAAAGTTTATTACTATGAAATAAATTTAGATAAAAATATAGATATAAATCATTATTTTGAAGTTATGAATTCACGTGGTGTGCAATTAAGTAGAAGTGATATTGTAAAATCAATTTTAATGCAACATTTAAGTAATGACGAAGATAAGTATAAACTTAATAATTTATGGTATGTTTATGAAAAAATGAATGATAGTAATAAGTATAAATCATTTAGTAGTTTTAAAGGAGAAAAAATAGAAAATAAAACTATTAATGAAATATTAATAAACTATAATGTAGATAATAATATCTCTAAAAAAGATGCTTATTATGAAGTAGAAGATAATTCTATTTTAAATTTTGATTATTTCTTATTATATGTTATTAGATTATATCAAAAAATAGGTGTAAAAGAGGATAAAAATTCAGGTGAATTTAATTTAGATGATCTTACTAAGGAATATAAAGAATATTTTAGTCATAAAAATTCTGAAGAAGTAGTAAAATTTTTAAATTTTATGGTAGATGTGAAAAATATATATGATAAATATGTAGTTAAATATGATGAAAAAAATGAAGATTGGACTTTAAAAGTAAAAGATGAAGATATGAAATTAATTCAGTCTTGCTTAAGAGTATCATTTACTAATAGAAAATTAATGCATTGGCTATATTTAACTTTAAAATATTTTTATGATGATAATAATAAAAATGATATTAATGGTTATAAGGATAAAATGCGCAGTTATATTAAAAAGGAATATATAAAAGAATTTATTTATTATGCTAAACAGAAAAAATATAAAACTGGCTTTAATACACCAAATATTGTATTGAATTATTTAGATTTTTTGATAAAAGAAAATATTGGAGATGTAGTTAAAAAATTTCCTGAAGCGAATGATTTAAAATATGATGATTTTAAATTTAAGTTTAGAAATTCTATTGAACATTTTGAACCTAGAAAGGGTGAAAATGTTTCAGAAAATCATGAATGGATTGATGATTTTGGCAATTTAGCTTTATTAGCATATAAGACTAATACTAAGATACAAAATGCTAGTCCTGAAGATAAAGCAGAGCATTTTAAAAATAATTTAAGTGAGTATAGTTTAAAATTACAAATTATGACGAAAATTACTTTAGTTAAGGGATGGAATAAGAATAATATGGAAGTGCTTAGAAAAGAAATGATTGAATTATTGGAAGAAGATTTAAAATCAAAAAAAGTATATTCAAAAACAAGTAATTCAGGCAAAAAATAACTTTGTTAGTTAAGTAAATATTTGATAATAAATGATATTTTGCATAATAATTCGTTTTTATTTATCATTTTTATCACTTGTTAAATTAAATGGTGTTTTATTATTTAGAGAATCTCTAGGAATAGCATTAATGTTATCTTGGAGATTTTTAATTTATTTAGAAAATTAATCAAAACGCTTGTACGACAAATATTTGTATGCTATAATAGATGAAAAGATGCGGGAAGTGTATAGATTTAAAATAAAAATTTAGTTTACTAATTTACTGTTATGTGTTAGAATAATTCGCATAATTTTAGGAGTAGTTTATGTTGGAAAAAATTGATGAGGTAAAGTATTTATCTGTTGAAAATAGTTATCGTTATAGACAAATTATGAGATTCTTTTTTAATAAATATGAACAAGCTGAGTATTGGTTATATAAAGAAGATGTTTTTGATGCACTTAAAGATGTTATAGTACCTTATAGTATAATTGAATGTGAACGTGATTTACAGTTTTTGGTTGAAAATAAATCTTTGGTGTATTTACAGGATGTTCAAAATATTAATACTTTAGATGATTTTAGATATCATAATTTTAGATATCAAATGACTGATCAAGCTGTTATTATTGAAAGAATGACTATTCAATTAGAACAAATTGAAGTTAAGATTACAAATCTTGAGCCAAGACTTTTTGAAAGAATAAATTCTTTAATTAGAGAACTTGTGAATGTTTATGATATGAGTGAAGAAAAAATTTATGAAGTATGGACTGATTTAAATAATGATTTTGTGAATTTAAATGAAGAGTATCAAGATTTTTTGAAAAAATTTCATGAAGCTAGAACTGAAGAGTTGTTACAGAGTACTATATTTTTAGAATTTAAAAATAGTATGGTTAATTATTTAAGTAATTTTGTTTCAAGTTATATAAAGAGTTCTAAAGTTATAAAGTCAAATTTATTAAAGTTAGATGAAGATAAAGTTTCTTTTTTGATGAAGAAGTTATTAGATTATCAAAAAAAGATTCCTGGTATTTCTCCTCAGTTTAATTATGATAAGTTAAATAGTATTAATTATGGAAAATATTTAAGTATTAAAAAATGGTTTGTGTCTTCTGGCAATTTGTGCGAGGGCGATAGACTTCTTAATGTAACCGAGGGTGTTATTACTAAAATTAGTAAGTATGCTAATTCATTAATGGAGCTTCATGGTAACATGATTAATAGAAAAGAGGAATATAAACATATATGTCATCTTTTTGATTCTTGTACAAATTTAGAGGAAGCTAATGTTCTTTCTCAAAGTATTTTTGGAATAATTAATACTTTGCATTATAAGGGTAATTCTAATATAAATACTGATTTACTTGTTCGTAGTTATGAAGTTGAGCCTATTATTATAGATGTAAACTCTAATGTTAGAGATTATAAAGTTAAAAAAGAGAGTGTTGTACTTAAAGATAAAAGTGAAGAAAAGATTAAGTTAATGCAAAAAAAGATGGAAGCTGAAAGAAGAGAAAGGGAAGAGTTAAAATGTTTAATTAATAAAGCACCTATTATGTTAACAGGTAGTATTGATTTGTCAGTTTTGGAAAGAAGATATGTGCTTGATTTAATTGATAAGTATCATGGTAGTGGTTCTAAAGAGAATAAGTTTGGTTATGAATATTTAGTAGAAACTTTGCCTGATGAGTGTGTTATTAATTCTCCTGATGGAAAGTTTGTTCTTGAAGGGAAGAAGATATCTATTTTGGTAGGTGAAGATAAATGAGTGACGTTATAGAAGAATTAAGAGAGTTATTATATAATTTTTGGATTTTAAAAAGTGATAATCCTACTATGTATTATAAAATTAAGAAAAATCAAAATAGGATTCGTGAGTTTGTTAATAAAAATTTAGGTAGTAATTTAATTATACACGATAGGTTTATAAAGCTAGAAAAGATACCTTCTGTTTTGAATAAAGTAGTCGGTATACCTAATTTTTCTTCTGTTTTTGATTATGTAATTTTATGTATTTTGTTAATGTATTTGGAAGATAAGGCTAAGGGAGAAAAATTTATATTATCTAATTTGGTTATGTATGTTGAAAGTACTGCTACATTGTTAGAGCTTTCTTATTTGCCTGATTGGAATAAGGTAAGTAATAGGAGAAGTTTAATAAATGTTATGACGTTTTTATCGGATATAGGAGTTATTAAAACTTTAGATGCTACTAAAAATAGTTTTACTGAAAGCATTGATGCAGAGGTTCTTTATGAAGTTTGTGGAATTTCTAATTATGTGATGCGAATGTTTAATTTTCCTATTTATGAATTATATAATGCATCTGATTTTATAGATAGTGAATATAGTGCTCAGGAAGATACTAAAGGGGATGTTAGACGTTTTAGAGTTTTTAGAAATTTACTTTATACACCTAGTGTTCCTTTTAGCAAAATTAATAGTAGTGATATTGATTATTTTAAGAAGAATAGAATGTATATAAAAAGTGAAGTTGGTAAACTTGATATGGAAGTTGAGATAACGCAAAATTTGGCTATTGTGTATGATTCTAGTAGTCAACTTGTTAAAGAGAATTTTCCTAATTCTAAGAAGATAACTGATATTGTTTTGATGGTTGCATCTATAGTTTTAGATAAAATTAAATGTGATAATTTAAAAAAAGATTTATATGAAGATATTATGGTTTCTAATGAATATTTTTTAGGTATTGTTAGTGATGTTAAAGAAAATAAAAAGCCTTATTTGGGGAAAACATTTGGTGATTACCCATTATCAAAATTTTATATTGATGTAATAACTTATATGGAAAGATACAATATGATAACTGTGAGTGGTGATAATATAATATTACATCCATCTTTAATTAGAATGGTAGGTAAAACTAAGGAAGTAGTAAACGCGAATAGTGAACAATTAGATATTTTTGGAGGTAGTAATGAATTATTATAAAGTAACTAAAATTGGACTTGTTAATTTTTGGTATTTTGATTATGAAGAGTTTTTGTTTTCTTCTGGTAAAATTTTGTTAAGAGGAGAAAATGGAAGTGGGAAGTCAGTAACTATGCAATCCTTTATTCCGCTTATTTTAGATGGAAATAAAATGCCTAATAGGTTGGACCCATTTGGTTCAAGAGAAAAGAAAATAGAAGATTATATTTTAGGACCAGCAGATGGTGAACAAAAGGATGAATCTATTAGTTATTTGTATATGGAAACTTATAATGAAGAATTAGATAAGTATATAACTATAGGTATAGGTTTTAAAGCAAAAAAAGGAAGAAATACTGATTTTTGGGGTTTTGCACTTAAAGATGGTAAAAGGATAGGAATTGATTTTGTTCTTTATAAAGATTATGGAAGTAAAGTGTTACTTAGCAAGAATGAGTTAAAAAGTAAGTTAATGCCTGATAATTTATTTGTTCAAACACAAAAAGAATATAAGAGTATGGTTAATGATTTGTTATTTAAGTTCCAAGATATGGATTCGTATGATGAATTTATTAATATTCTTTTACAACTTCGTAGTTCAAAGTTATCTAAGGATTATAATCCTAGTAAACTTATGACTATTTTGAGTGGGGTTTTACAACCTCTTACTTCTTTAGAGTTACAACCTCTTAGTGATGCGATTGAAGAAACTAATGAAATTAAAGAAAAGCAAGAAAAGCTAAAGAGTAATTTAAAGGCTTTAAATAATTTTTTGAAAACTTATCGTAATTATAATGAGATAATGTTATATAAAAAAGCATATTTATTAAATAATGAAGATGTAAAGATAAAGAATAAAGTTAAAGAGGTAAATGAACTTGAGAAAAAGAAAGTATGTTTAAGTGAAGAGTATGATGAAGTTAAAAAAATTCTTTCTGATTTGGAAATAGAATATGCTAAAAATGCGTCTAGGCTTGATGTTATTTCTGATTCAGGGTTACAGAGTAAAGTAGAGAGTTTAGAGAGTATTAATGTTGATGTTGAGTTTTATAATAAAGAAATTGAACGCATAAAATCACAAATAAAAGGTTATGAAAATGATGAAGTTAGTAATAGGAAAGTTATTTCTGAAATAGAAAAAGATATTAAAATAGTAGAGAGTGATATTTCTAGTTTAATAGATGATATATCTCATATTTTTGATGAGGTTAAATTGGAAGAACTTTCTACTATGTTAAATAAAGATAATTTGAATTTTGAATATTTAAATGAAAGAATTAAAAGTTATGAAGAGAGAGTTAAAAATATAAAGATAAAGTTAGAGGAAAAAGAAAAGTTAGAATATAATTTGAATGAAAAAGAGGAAGAGGAAAATAAATTAAGAAAAAATTTAGAGTTTTTTGAGAGTGAAAAGGAAAAGTGTGAAAAGAAATTTATTTTAGAAAAAGATAATTTTAAAGATAGAATAAATGAAGTAAATAGTAAGAATGAAATTATTAAACTTGATGAAGATGCAAGAACTAAAATTTTTAATTATATTAATTTTTATAGTAATGATAATTATAATTTGGCTAAAGATATTTATAGGAAGATTTCTTTATCAAATATGGATATTGTAAAGAAAAAAATAAATTTGTTAAATGTTAAAATTGATAATTTAAATGAAGTTTTAAATGAGAAAAATGCTATACTTTTAGATCTTAAAAATAATGAAGAAGCATTAATAGAAGAAGATGAAACTTGTTTTGAGTTAAATAAATTATCTGTTCCTTTTGTTCCTTTATATAAAGCTATTGAATTTAAAGATAATGTAAGTGAAAGTGATAGAAATAAATTAGAAGAGTTATTGTCTAGTTTAAATATTTTGAATGCTAAGATAGTGCCAGATAAGTTTTATAGTAAAGTAAGTCATGTTAATGGAATTTTTTTGAAGCCAAGTATTAAGAAAGATAAAAATTTGTTAGAGTATTTTAATGTTGTTCCTACTGATGGCGTAAGTAGGGAGGAAATTTCAGAAGTTTTAGCTTCTATTAGTAGTGATTCAAATTCTCAATTTTTTATTAATTCAGATTCTTTTAAGTTAGATTTTATAGTAGGTAATCCAAATTTAAAGTATGAAAGTAAGTATATAGGACTTTTAAAAAGAACTTTAGAACAAAAAAGGAAGATTAGTGAAAAAGAAGAGGAGATTAATAATTTATTAGAAGAGATTAATAGTTATAGAAATGCAATTGGTGAAGAAGAAAGTAAAATAGATGTTATAAAAAGAGAAGAGGAGTTGTTTCCTGCTTCTAGTGAATTAGAAAAGATTAGTATAAGTATTAGAGATTTGGAGAAAGATTATGATAGGGAATATAAGTCTTGTAGTCTTTTAGAGTTGAAAATTGATAGTATAAAAAAAGATATTTTAAGTAAGATAAGTGAAATTAATGTTTTTAAAGAAGGAATTTTAATACCTTTGAATGTGGAAGCTTATTCAAAATCTTTAGGTTTAATTAATGTGCTTTTAAATGATATGCAAAAATTAGAGATTTTGTATGAGAAATTAAGTAATAAAAAAGAAAATAAAGACGATAAGGTAAGTAATTTAAATGAGATTTTAATATATATTGAAAATTCTAAAAAAAGTTTAGATAATAATAATTTGTCTTTAGCTAGGTGTATAGAAAAGAGAGATTCAATTTTAGAAATTTTAAATAAACCTGATAATAAGGAGTTACTTAATGAGGTTAAATTGTTAACAAGAAGACAAAATGAAATTCCTAAAGAAAAGGATAAATATAATATTAAAGTTGGTAGTTTGGAAGCTAATATTAATAGTGTTTCTGATAGTATTTTGAATGGTAAAAAGTTGATTGATTCATATAATTTAATTTATGAAATTAGGGAAAGGGTTTTTAAAAAAGAATTAGAATTAGGGTATGTGTTTAAGGAAGATGTTTTAGTTAAAGATATTATTTCTAAGTTAAAGTCTAAAGAGAAAATTGATGTTGTAACTGCTAATAATAATTTTAATGAAGCGTATAATAATTATCGTAATGAATTAAATGATTATCACTTTAATAGTAAAACTTTGTTTAGTGATAATGAGGCTTTGTTTAATGAGTATGTTTCAAGAGGCGCTGATGAAGAGGAGTTAAAGAGTATTTTAGAAAGTGCTGTAAGACAAGATATTATTTGTATATATCGTGGTAGGGAAGTTAATGCTTTAGAGCTTAGGGATTTAATAGAGGATGCTATTAATGCAAGTGAACAACTTATTACTGAACAAGAGAAGAGATTATTTGAAGAAATTTTATTAAAGACAGTTGGTAATAAGATTAGAGATAGGATTGATTCTTCTAATTCTTGGGTTAAGAATATGAATGAAATTATGGAGTCTACTCAAATTGATAGTAATTTATCTTTTCATCTTGAATGGAAAAGTAAGGAAGCTTTTACTGAAGATGAGATGGGTACTAAAGAATTAATTAGGCTTTTTAGAATAGACCCTGGAATGATTAGTAAAGCTGATAGTGATAAGTTAATAGAGCATTTTCGTAGTAAGATAAAAAGAGAATTAGAGTTTTCTAAAGAAACTAATTTAGGTTATTCTGATATTATTTTTAAGGTTCTTGATTATCGTTCTTGGTTTGAGTTTAAACTTTATTATAAAAGGAAAGGTTCAGATAAAAAGGAACTTACTAATAGAATGTTTTCAGTTTTTAGTGGTGGCGAAAGGGCTAAGAGTATGTATGTTCCGTTGTTTGCTGCAGTGTATGCAAAACTTCAAAGTGCGTCTATTGGTGCTTTAAGGCTTATTGCTTTGGATGAGGCTTTTGCGGGAGTAGATAATGTTAATATTAGAGAAATGTTTGATATTTTATCTAAGTTAGAGTTAGATTATATTTTAACTAGTCAATCTTTATGGGGAGACTATGATACTGTAGATGATTTAGCAATTTGTGAATTATTTAAAGATGAAAAGGAAAAGTTAGTTGCGGTAAGAAATTATCATTGGAATGGTAAGTTAATTGAAGTAAAGGATAGTAACGGGTATTAGTTATGGATAAAGAGTTTGTTTTATATTTAAAAAGTAAACGTGGGTTAGAAAGGCTTCTTATACTTTTTAAAAAGAAGTATGAATCAATTGGAAGGTATAGTGGTAGTGTTGTTATTACAGATGTTAGTGAAGTTGAGAGTGAAGATTTAAGTAATTTTTTGGGTAAAAGGATTTATGCACATCAGGATGTTAAAGTTTCTTTTAAAGAGATTTCTAAAAAAGTTGATGAAAGTAAGTTTAAAAATGTTAATTGGAATAATATTTTTAATTTATATTTTGAAGAAGAAGTTGTTTCTAAAAAGGTTTTAAAATTAAGTAATAAATTAAAAGAAGAAGAATTTTATAAGAGTATAATAGATAGTAATAAAGATAATATTTATATTGATAAAATTTCTTTAATGTTTAATACAGATAATGAAGTTTTAAGAGTTATTAGGAAAAGATATTGTAAAAATATGAATGATTTAGAGCGTGATTTGAATAGTGTTTTTCTACTTTTAAATAATATTCCAAAGAAACCTACTTTTTTGTCTGTTTATGCTTCTATTTGTGGTAATCCTCATTTTTTAGATATTAATACATCTAGTAGTAATTTGTTTTTAAGGATTTTATGTTTTGTTAAAAATTTAGAGTTTCCTTCTACTAATCGTGATAAGATAGATTTATTTTCTCATATTATGGTGTATACGGATCCATATTCTAATTATGTTATTACTTATAAGTTAGTTGGGGATAGTTTTTTAGATGAGCTTAATAAAAGATGTGAAGTTATTAATTTGAATTTGTCTAATATTTTAAATATTAAAAGTATTAGTGCTGTTAATAAACGAGTTTATATATTTGAAAATCCTTCTATTTTGTCTACATTAAAGGATTTAGGTGTAACTATTGTTATTACTTCTGGTATGCCTAATTTAGCACTTTATGAGTTACTTAGTAAGTTAGATAGTAATGGATGCAAGTTATATTATAATGGAGACTTTGATCCTGAGGGTCTTTTGATTGCGTCTAAACTTAAGGAAAGGTTTCCTAAGTTAAATTTGTTTTGTTATAGTAAGGATGATTATATTAATCAAAAAGAAAAAATTAGTTTATTAAGTATGAATAAGTTAAAGAATATTCATTGTAAAGATTTAGAGGTTGTTAAGGATTTGCTAATGACTTATGGACTTGCGACTTATCAGGAGGGGAATATTTCAAATATAAGAAGGTTTATAGTTAATGAAAATTAGTGATATTAATGATTTTAATTTAGATAAATGTAATAGAAATGTAAGAAAATAAATTTGGAGGTTTTGTAAAATGGATTTAGAAAGTTTTAAAATAGAATTAAATAAAGAGTTGGATGATTTATCTGTTAGTGAAATTAAGGATTTAATAAATCAATTAATAAATAATTTACCATCAAATTATTATGAATATGTTATATGTAAGATTAAGTATTTTAAAGGAGAAAAATATTATTTAAGTAATGACGTTTTAGAAGAATATAATGAGGTGCTTGCTAGTTTTAAAAAAATACAAAGTGGTGAGATGTGTTATAGATGTTATTCATATGAAACAGAAACTTATAGTTATTATGATGCTGATATGGATTATGTATATTATCCATCTTCAGAACTTAATCGTGTTTTAGTTGATGCTTATAGGTTAATTAAAAAGTTCATTTTATATAGAGAGTATGATAAGGTTATTAAGTTATTTGAATCTATTATTTATTCTAATTATACTTGTGAAGAGGTTGGTAATCCTGAGTATGATGATTCAGATGAAGTTTATGATACTTATGAAGGGGATTTTAATGATATAAAGAATGATTTAGAAATTGATTTAAATTATGCTTGTTTGTGCGCAATATATTCTTTAATAATGTCTAATAAATCTGATAAGTTTGATAAAATTTGGAATTATATTAAAATTTGTAATAATGTTAATGTTAAAGATGTTTTAAATATTGGTGTTGAAAAAATAAATAATTTTGATTTATTATATGATGAGTGGTTGAAGTATAAAGAGAAAAAATAGTAAATAAAATTGAAAGGTAGGTGAAGGCTTGAGTATTGTTTACTCGGTATAAAATTATGATATATATAACTGGAGATACGCATGGAGATTTTTCAAGACTTTCTAATTTGGATAGTAATGAAGAAGATATGTTAATTGTATTAGGGGATGCTGGAATAAATTATTATCTTAATGATGTTGATAGTAATTTTAAGGAATATTTAAAGAGATTTAAATTAAAATTATTTTGTGTTAGAGGTAATCATGAAGAAAGACCTGAAAATATAAAGTCATATAAGGAAAAGACAATGTTTGGAGGTAAGGTATTTATTGAAGAAAAGTATCCATATCTTATATTTGCTAAGGATGGTGAAATTTATGATTTTGATGGAAAAAGTGTGCTTGTTATAGGTGGTGCTTATTCAGTAGATAAGGAATACCGTTTATTATATGGTCGTAAGTGGTTTAAGGATGAACAATTAAGTGAAAGGGAACAGGAAGAAATTTTAGAAAAGGTTAAGGGAAAACATTTTGATGTGGTGTTAACACACACTTGTCCTTTAAAGTATGAACCTAGAGAGGTATTTATGACTGGTTTGGATCAATCAAAGGTAGATAAATCAATGGAAAAATTTTTAGATAAAATTGAATATAGTATAGATTATGATAAGTGGTATTGCGGACATTATCATACTGAAAAAAAGATTGATAAATTAGAGTTTATGTTTGGGAGAATTAAGGTGTTTTCTAAGGATGAATTTGTTCCTAAGTATGATAAAAATGGTTACGAGATAGTGAGAGATTTTTGTAGTCAGGAATCTGTGCATAAAAATAATATTGTATTTTGTCCTAAATGTAATGGTACTAATATAATTATTCGAAAGGGCAATGGTGAAAATATTTATGGTTTAGATGAGGTTGCTATTATTTGTAATGATTGTAAGAAAGTGTATGGATTTAGTGATGTTTGTTATAAGCCTAATTGTCCTAAGGAATTATAAAAAATTGATAAATAGTGAAAAAAGAGTGTTGATAAAATAATATCTAATGCTCTATTTTTGTTGTGTTCCTTGAAATATATTGAAGTTATTTTTTGAATTGGTTAAGTTGCAGTCAACATCTGACGTATGCTATAATTGATATGTAATTATTTATAATAGAATGTATTTTGTGAATTTGGTGTTGGAGGTAGTATATGGAAGAAAAAGATTTAAAAGTACTGGAAGATAAATTATGGGCAGCAGCTGATAAAATGCGAGGGGCTGTATCTGTATCAGATTATAAATTTATAGTATTAGGTTTAATATTTTTGAAATATATTTCTGATTCTTTTGAAGAAAGATATAAAGAATTAGTTGAGGAAGGTTATGGATTAGAAGAAGAAAAAGA
>CANQQR010000016.1 GCA_947626035.1 uncultured Bacilli bacterium
TATATTTATATAATGATTTAAATGTAACAGGAAGTGGAACAAAAGAAGACCCATATAGAATATATAGTAAAGGGAAAATAATACTAGTAAAATACACAATAAATGGAGAAAAAACACCAACATTACCATCAGTAGATGAATATATATTTAGTAGTGTAAAATGTACAAATGAGGTAGAAGCAACATGGAAGAATGAACAACTAGAAGTAACAAATGGAAAACAAGGACCATCAACATGTACAGTAGATTTTAAAAGAGGGTACTCAGTATCAATAGTAGCAGAACCAACAGATGGAGCAAACCTAAATGTACCAATAAATAAAGTAGTAGGAAGAATAGGAACAACAACATTTAATGTAACAGTAAATGATGGTTATCAATTTAAAGAAGTGACATGCACAGGAAATGCAACAGCAACATATAATTCGCCAACAGTAACAGTAAATGGAATAACAGGAGAAACAGTATGTACATTTAGTGTAGAAGAAGCAAAAATATTAGTAGCAAATTTTGGAGCAGAGAAATTTAAAGATGCAGTAAAAAGAGAAGAAGATAATGCGCCATATAATAATATAGTAACAGCCGCAAAACATTATTATGAAGATGGAAATTATACAGAAAATGGAAAAACAGTATATTACTATGCAGGAGCTTCTGAAGACAACTGGGTACAATTTGGACAAAATGAAAATGGAGAAAAATTATATTGGAGAATAATTCGCACAAATGAAGATGGAGGATTAAGGCTATTGTATACTGGTCCAGATATGACAGGAGTCAACGCATATGTAGGTAGAGCTGGGTACAATTCAGTTAAAAATCATGCAACATATGTAGGCTACATGTATAGTACAGGTAGTACTTTAGCAGAAATAAGGGGTAATGAAATTGATAATCCGATAAAAAGTATTTTAGATAGTTGGTATATAACAAATATAGAAAGCAATGGACTTGATAAGTATATAAGCGAAACAGCAATATATTGTAATGATAGAAGCTCACAAACAGGATGGAAATCAAGTGGAATAATGTTCTATAATGGCTATACAAAATTTAGAACAAATCAATCAAATAATTCATTAAATCACCCATCATTTAAATGCGGAGTAGATGGAACAGGAAAAGTAAATAGTGATTCAACAGGTACTGAGGGAACAAAAGACAAATTTAGTGCAAGTGAGTCATCAGGTGGAAATGGAAATTTAGATAAGCCAATAGGCTTAATGACCGTAGACGAGGTAGTGTTTGCAGGTGGTTTATATGATACAAGAAATACTAATGCTTATTATGTTGTCCATACAGAGCTTAATGCTGCTATATCTTCAGCGTTTTGGACAATGAGCCCATGTTATTATGATGGTACAGGAAGTCGTGTCTATACCGTAAGTAGTAGTGGTTCGATAGGTGTTTTATCGGTCAATAGTGCGATGGATGATGCTCGTCCAGTAATCTCCCTAAAATCCTGTGTAGAATTAACAGGAAGTGGTACATCAACTGACCCATACAAAGTAAAAGAATTTGATGCAGGAACTTCATGTGCTTTAGCAGAAAATTAATTTATGTATATATAATATTTTAATATATATTATATAGAAATGTATTAGTCTAAAAAATCCATAAAAATCACAAGACTAATACAAAAAAAGAGTACAGATGGGCTAGACTTTAAAATTGAAAAGTAGTGAGTTCAGTCTGGCCCATTAACTTTATAAAATTATGAGGGTTATAATGAAAACAGAAGAAATAGTAAATAATATGGTCGGTAAAAATATAAAAAAGTATAGGCTTCTATATCGTATAAATTCAGGAGAAATGACACAAAGTGACCTAGCTAAAAGTATTGGTGTAAGCGTATCACTAATAGGCGGAATGGAAAGCACTAAAGTTAATCAAGGTATTAGTCTATATAACTTATACAAAATAAGTAAAGTATTAGGTGTACCCATAAACAAATTTTTTGAATAAAGTATCGGGTTAAACTGATACTTTTTTCTGTTAAATAAATGTTAAAACTAATATATAAAACATCTTTTAATAAAAAATAAATAGTATAATATAATAATGGTGGTGCATACATATGAATAAATTAAAAAATACAGACGTAAAAAATAAAAAAGTAATACTAAGACTAGACTTTAATGTTCCAATAAAAGATGGAAAAATAACAGACAACTCTAGAATAGTAGCTAGTCTTGAAACAATAAAATATCTAATAGAACAAAATTCTAAAATAATAATAATGTCACACTTAGGAAAAATAAAAAGTGAAGAAGATAAAGAAAATAAAACATTATTACCAGTAAAAGAAGAACTATCTAGATTACTAAATAAAGAAATAAAATTTAGTAAAGAACTAAAAGGACCATCACTTGAAAAACAAATTAATGAACTTCAAAATGGAGAAATACTATTAATAGAAAACACTAGATTTATGGATTACCCAGATAAATTAGAAAGTGACTGTAATGAAGAATTATCAAAATACTGGGCTTCACTAGGAGAAGTATTTATACTAGACGCATTTGGAAGTGCCCACCGAGCACATGCTTCCACTTATGGAATAAGTAAATACTTACCACATGCAATAGGATTTTTAATAGAAAAAGAAATAGAAGAATTAGATAAAATAAAAAATGAAAACAAAATAATACTACTAGGTGGCGCTAAAGTAAGCGACAAAATTGGTGTAATAGAAAACTTATTAAAAACCACAGAATATTTCATAATAGGTGGTGCAATGTGTGCAAGTTTCCTAAAAGCAAAAGGCCTTAATGTAGGACAAAGCTTTGTAGACGAAAGCATGTTAGACGAACTAAACATACTATTAGAAAGTGACAAAATAATACTTCCAATAGACGTAGTAACTGAAAACGGAACCAAAAGAGTATATGAAATAAAAAATGACGAGCACATACTTGATATAGGCCCAAAAACAATAGACTTATTCACAAATAAATTAAAAGAAAATACTTTAATTCTAATGAATGGAACAATGGGAAAATATGAAGAAAAACCATATGAAAATGGAACAAAAAGCATATTTGAATATCTAAAAAACGGAAATTACAAAGTAGTAGTATGTGGTGGAGACACAGGAAGTGCAAAAACAAAATACAACTATAAAGCATACTACACATCAACTGGAGGAGGAGCATCTCTTGAATATTTAGAAGGTAAAAAACTACCAGCATTAGAAATAATGAATGAAGAACCAAAAGAACAACAAAAAGAAAAAACAACAAATAAACTAATAATACTAAACAACAAAAGTTATCTAAGCTATGAAGAAGTAATAAACTATAAAAATGAACTAGAAAAAATTAACTATAACAACTTAATAATAATGCCTAACATAGCATACATATCACTATTTAAAAACACAAAACATAAACTTGGTAGCCAAAACTTCTATAGCTATAACTACGGTTCATACACAGGCGAAACAAGCCTAGAAATACTAGAAAACTTAGGCGTAGAATATACACTAGTAGGACACCCTGAAAGAATAACACTAAGACTAGACACATTTGAAGAAATAAGAGAAAAATTATTTAAATCACTTAACAGCGGTTTTAAAACAATACTTTGCCTTGCACATGACGAAAAAGAAAGCACACTAAAAAAAGAATTAAAATACTATCTAAAAGGAATAGACACAAGTAGCATAAAAAATCTAATAATATCATACGAACCAGCAAGCAAAATTGAATCTTCAAATGTAAGACTAAAAGACATAAAAATAGTAAAAGAAATAGTAAAAACATACTTAAAAAAAGAATATGAAATAGATGTACCATACCTCTATGGCGGTGGTATAACAAAAGATAATATAGAAGAAGTATTAAAAATAACTGATGGTGTAATAATAGGAAAATCAGGTACAAAAATAGAAGAACTAAAAGAAATATTAAATAATATTGAATAAAAAATAAACTTTATGAAAAACATAATCTTCATAAAGTTTTTAATTTAATTTTTTAAATTTCCAATTGATACTACATAAACACCGTCTTCCCTAACATACGATAAATTAGAAGCAGTTAGAACCATTAAAAATGCAGGCTCGCCACACTTTTCTAAATCAACCTTAGTCTTAAATTTCTTAAGATTTTCTGCAGCACCATCAATTTCTTTAGCCCCCATCTTAACCTCTATAGCACCCCATTTATCATTATCAGTCTTTAAAATAAAATCAACTTCAAAATCCTTATTATCACGATAATAAAACAAATTAGCATTTAAAACCCCAGCATATATCTTTAAATCTCTATAACACAAATTCTCAAAAATAAACCCTGTAAAATTTAAATCATTTATCAAATCATCCCTATTTAAACCTAAAGAAGCAATTACAATAGAAGGATCAGCTAACTCTAACTTTGGATTTGTCCTTAATTGTATAGAACTTCTTAAATTTAAATTAGTAGCAGGAACATACTCTACTACAAATAATTTTTCTAAAGTAGAAATATAATCATCTATTGTAGGCCTTGACACACTAGTAACATCTTTAACAATAGTTGATTTCTTAACTGATGTAGAAATATTCCTACTAAGGCTTTTAAGCAAAGCTCCCATCTTTATTTTATCACGACTAGACCCATCAACCAATTTAACTTCTTCATTAACTAAACTTTGAACATAATCTTTAACAACATTATACTTATTATCATTAGGAATATTAACAGCATCAGGCCATCCACCCCTAATCATAACATTAATAATATCATCTAGTTCTAGCTTAGAAACACCAGAAATATCTTTACCATTAATAATATCTTCTAATGAAACTTTACCATCAGAATCCCCTGACTCATACAAAGACATTGTACTCATTACTAACTTTGAAAATCTTCCAGTCCCACTATGCATAGTTTTTAAATCAACAGTAGAAGAATTAACGGACCCAGTAAGAATATATTGTCCTTTTAAACCAGTTTTATCAACATCACTTCTAATAGAATCCCAAATCACAGGGTACATTTGCCATTCGTCAAGTAACCTAGGCTTTTCTCCCTCCAAAAACAAAGAAGGCTTAGTATTATTTATATTATCATACTGTATCTTATTATCTGGGTCTTGTAACAAAATAACACTCTTAGCTACATTTTTAGCAGTAGTAGATTTACCACACCACTTAGGCCCCTCAATAACAACTGCACCCATATATTCTAATTTATTTTTTAAAACTTCATCAATAATTCTTGGCATATATTTCTTCATAAACATACCCCTTTCATACACTCATTATAAATGTTTTTTTTAACTTTGTAAACTACCATTTTACTTTTTGTACCACTTTCACTTTTCATTTTGTACCAATTTCATTTTACTTTTTGTACCATTTTTGCTTTTCATTTTGTACCATTATTACATACACAAATCTAATAAAAAATTCCTCACTTACATTTAACGACAAAAATCGACATTTTTAGACAAAACTAGACCTTTTAAACTCTAGTTTAATCTATAATAAAAGTATTATAATGTAAAAGAATGTAAGGAGAGTTAAAATGAAAAAAAGATTAATGGTAGTAGACGACAATAAAGCAATGGTAGAAATGCTAAAAGAATATTTTAAAACAAACAAAGAAATAGAAATAAAAAAAGAAGCATACAATGGCGAAGAAGCATGGGAAATAATAAAAGAACAATATAAAGAAATAGATGCAATATTACTAGACTTAATAATGCCAATAAAAGACGGTATATATGTACTAGAACAAATAAAAGAAAACAAAATTCCTGCAAATGTAATAGTAGTAACAAGCTATAACGAACAAGAAACAATAAGAAACATAAGCGAATATGGTGTAAGATATTTTGTATTAAAACCATTTGACTTAAAAGAACTAGAAAAAAGAATATTAGAAGTAACAAACGTAAAACAAAAAGAAAATAAAATCCTAAGTTTATCAAACAACAATACACAAATAATGATATCAAAAATACTACATGAACTTGGAATACCATCCCACATAAAAGGCTACCAATACATAAGAGATGCGATTAACATGGTATATGATAACCCAGCCTTAATAGGCGGAATAACAAAAGAACTATACCCTGAAATTGGAATAAAATACGACACATCCGTAACAAGAGTTGAAAGAGCAATAAGACACGCGATAGAAGTAAGCTGGAACAGAGGAGACTGGGACTTAATGGAAGAAATATTTGGTCACTCAGTAGACATAGACAAAGCAAAACCAACAAACTCAGAATTCATTGTAACAATAGCAGACAAATTAAGACTAGAAATGTTAAAAATACGTTAGATATTAGACAATAAAATAATAATATGCTATTATATACTTAGGTGAAGAACTAATGAAAAAAGTAATATTACTAATATTAGACGGTTTTGGTATAAATGGAAGTGACTATGGAAACGCAATAAAACAAGCAAAAACCCCAGTATTAGATAAACTAATGGCAGTATTTCCATGTGCTGAACTAGAAGCAAGTGGAACAAGTGTAGGACTACCAAAAGGACAAATGGGAAACAGTGAAGTAGGTCACATGACAATAGGAAGTGGAAGAATAATACCACAACCCCTAACATACATAAATGATAAAATAAAAAACAAAGAGTTTTTTAGTAACAAAGTATTAAATAATCTAATGGACTACGTAAATGAAAACGGTGTAACACTACACTTAATCGGTTTACTATCAAATGGTGGAGTCCACTCAAGTGCTAACCATTTCTATGCAGCCCTAGCTCTAGCAAAACTAAAAAAAGTAAAAAATGTATGCTTTCACTTCATAACTGATGGTAGAGACACCAAAGTAACAAGTGGAATAGACTTTGTAACAGACTTTATGGCACGTGCAAAAAAACTAGGAATAGGAGAACTTGCAACAATAAGTGGTAGATACTATGCAATGGACCGCGATTCAAGATGGGAAAGAATAAAAAAAGCCTACAACGCCATGGTCTATGGCGAAGGAAACCAATTTCCAAAATTTGAAACATGCTTTAAAGAACACTACAAAAGAAATATAACAGACGAATTCATAAACCCAAGCATAATAACAAAAGGAAAAGAAATAAAAGACAAAGATGCAATACTATTTATAAACTTTAGACCTGAAAGAATGAAAGAACTAATAGAAACATTCACAAACAAAAATTTAAAAGTATTTAAAACAAAAGAATTTAATGAATTAAAACTTGTATCTTTATTTAATATACATGAAAGTGTAGAATATGCATTCGATACAGAAAAACCAGTAAACACTTTTGGCGAATATATAGACAGTCTAGACTACACCCAAGCAAGAATTGCTGAAACTGAAAAATATGCACACGTAACATACTTCTTTGACGGAATGAAAGAATTAAACAGCAAAAACATAGAAAAAATACTAATACCAAGTCCACAAGTTGCAACATATGACTTAAAACCAGAAATGAGTGTAGGAGAAGTAACACAAACAGTATTAAAAAGTTTAGAAAACGACTATGACTTCATGTTAATAAATTTTGCAAACCCAGACATGGTAGGACACACTGGTAACCTAGAAGCAACTATAGATGCAATAGAAATATGTGACTTCTGTATAGGAAAAATATTTGAAAAAGCAAAAGAAAACTATTATGAATTACTAATAACTGCAGACCACGGAAACTCAGAAAAAATGCTAACAAAAGATGGAGAACCAGTAACAAGCCACACAACTAGTAAAGTTCCATTTATAATATGTAATGAAGAATATAAACTAAAAACAGAAGGCTCTTTACAAGACATCGCACCTACAATAATAGATTTATATGAAATAAAAAAACCAGACCAAATGACTGGAGAAAGCTTATTAATAAAAGATAACTAAGACAAAAAGATATTAAAAAAATAAATTTTTTAAATGTTGATAACACACAAGTTATTAACATTTTTTTCAGTCAAAAAATTTGTCGAACTTTTTCACAAAAAATGGTTGATTTTTCTGGACTTATGTCATATAATGGACAATGTATGACTGCGAGGAAGCACAAGGTTGCTGATACACCCGGTTAAGTTGTAAATACTTAATTTAGTTTCAGGTAATTTGTGTTGAGCGAGTCTATTATAAAATAGGCGAAGGAGGGTAAAATATGGCAAAGGAAAAAGTTCGTATCAAATTAAAATCATACGATCACAGATCTTTAGACGCGGCTGCTAGTAAAATAGTTGATACTGTAAAAAGAACAGGTGGCGTAGTATCAGGACCAGTTCCACTACCTACTGAAATTGATAAAATTACAGTATTAAGAGCTGTTCACAGATACAAAGATTCTCGTGAACAATTTGAAATGAGAACACACAAAAGATTAATTGATATTGATAGTCCAAGTAAGGAAACAGTAGATGCACTAACACATCTAGACTTACCAAGTGGAGTAGATATTGAAATTAAATTATAAAAATTATAGGGAGGACAAAAATGACAAAAGGAATCTTAGGCCGTAAAGTTGGAATGACAGAAGTATTTACAACTGACGGAAAATTAATACCTGTAACAGTAGTTGAAGTAGAAAAAAATGTTGTAACACAAATCAAAACTGTTGAAAAAGATGGGTATAATAGCATTCAATTAGGTGCTTTTGATAAACGTGAAAAAGTATCTAATAAACCAGAAATGGGCCATGTAAAAAAGGCAAGTACTGCACCTAAGCGCTTCTTAAAAGAAATAAAAGGAATAGATGTTTCTAATTATGAAGTCGGACAAGTAATTGGTGTAGACACATTTGAAGCAGGAGAAATAGTTGATGTAACTGGTACATCAAAAGGAAAAGGCTTCGAAGGAACAATAAAAAGACACAACTTTAGTAGAGGACCAATGACACACGGTTCACACTACCATAGAGCTGTAGGTTCACGTGGAACAATGAGACCAATGCGTGTCTTAAAAGGAAAGAAAATGCCTGGACATATGGGTAATGAACAAGTAACAATACAAAACCTAGAAATAATAGCAGTAGATTTAGAAAATAATTGTTTACTAATAAGCGGAAATATTCCAGGACCAAAAAAAGGCTATGTTTTAATAAAATCTGCTATTAAAGGTGCTCCAAAAAATGAAGCAAAAGAATTAATCTCATATGTAGTAGAAGAAGTAAAAGAAACTATTCCTGAAAATGAAACTGTTGAAACTACAGAACCAACAGAATCAACTGTTATAACAAACGAAGAAGAAAAAACAAACGAAGTAACAGAACAAAAAGAAGAAACTTCACAAAAGGAAGGTGAAGAATAATGGCAAAAGTTGATGTATTATCATTAAAAGGCGAAAAAGTAAAAGATATAAATTTAACTGACGAAATTTGGAATATAGAACCAAACGAAATAGTTATGACTGATGCAATTCGTTTATCACTTGCATCATTAAGACAAGGTACTGCTAAAACAAAAGGAAGAAGCGAAGTAAGTGGAGGCGGAAGAAAACCTTGGAGACAAAAAGAAACTGGACGTGCTCGTCAAGGAACAATAAGAGCACCTCACTGGGTAGGAGGCGGAATAGTATTTGGCCCAACACCTAGAGATTACGGTTTCAAAATGAATAAAAAAGAAAGACGCCTTGCATTAAAAAGTGCACTTTCTGAAAAATTACAAAATAAACAATTATGTGTTGTAGAAAATTTAGAAATATCAACACCTAAAACAAAAGACTTTAACAAAGTATTAGAAACATTAAAATTAACTGGTAAAACACTAATAGTAACAGATAATGAAAATGCAAACATAATGTTAGCAACAAGAAACAACCAAAATTTAGCAGTAGTTGAACCAACAAACGTAAATGTTTTAGGTTTAGTAAATGCTGATAACTTACTAATAGATGTAAAATCAGTAGAAAAAATAGAGGAGGTGCTTAAATAATGAATTACGAAATACTAAAAGCACCAATAATAACAGAAAAAACAAACAATCTATCAAACGAAAACGTATATGTTTTCAAAGTAGATAAAAAGGCTAACAAAACAGAAATTAAACAAGCTATCGAAAAGAAATTCGGAGTAAAAGTAGCAAGTGTTAATACTGTTAATGCACAAAGCAAAAAAAGAAGAGTAGGAAAATACACAGGTTATACTTCTTCTTATAAAAAGGCTTATGTAAAACTTAAGGAAGGCTCTACAATAGAGTTTTAGAAGGTGATTATATGGCAATTAAAAACTTTAAACCAATAACTAATGGAACTAGGGGAATGAGTACTTTAGTAAATGAAGAAATCACTAAAACTAGTCCAGAAAAAAGTTTACTAAAAAAATCTAACAGTAAAGCTGGAAGAAATAATCAAGGTAAAATTACAGTAAGACACCGTGGTGGCGGAGTTAAAAGAAAATATCGTGTAATTGACTTTAAAAGAAATAAAGATGGCGTAATTGGAACAGTATCTGGAATAGAATACGATCCAAACAGAAGCGCAAACATAGCATTAATCACATATGCTGATGGAGAAAAAAGATACATAATAGCCCCACTTGGATTAAAAGTTGGAGACAAAATTGAAAGTGGCGAAAACGTAGACATCAAAACTGGTAACAGTTTACCACTTATGAACATTCCAGTAGGTACAGTAATCCACAACATAGAACTAAACCCAGGAAAAGGTGGACAACTAGCGCGTGGTGCTGGTGCAAGTGCGCAAATCCTAGGAAGAGAAGGAAAATATGTTCTTATAAGATTAACAAGTGGAGAAACAAGAAAAATCCAAGGCGTATGTCGTGCAACAATTGGGCAAGTTGGTAACCTAGACTTTGAACTTGTTCACTTAGGAAAAGCCGGAAGAAAAAGACACATGGGTATAAGACCAACAGTACGTGGTTCTGTTATGAACCCTAACGATCACCCACATGGCGGTGGCGAAGGTAGAGCCCCTGTAGGACGTAAAGGACCAATGACTCCATGGGGTAAACCAGCATTAGGTTATAAAACACGTAAAACTAAAAAATCTAGTGAGAAGTTAATAGTATCACATAGAAAGAAATAAGAAAGGATTTGTGAGTATGTCAAGAAGTTTAAAAAAAGGACCTTATGTTTTTGAAAGATTACTAAAAAAAGTTCAATCACTTAACGAAAGTGGAAAAAAAGAAGTAATTAAAACTTGGTCACGTCGTTCAACAATCTATCCTGATTTCGTTGGACACACATTTGCAGTACACAATGGGAAAGACTTTATTCCTGTATATATAACAGAAGACATGGTAGGACACAAACTAGGTGAGTTTGCTTTAACTCGTAAGTTTGGTGGACACGCTGGCGAAAACAAATAGGAAGGTGAAATAATGGAAACTTATGCAATACATAAAGGTGCCATGATTGCCCCTAGAAAAGCAAGAATGACACTTGACCTTATAAGAGGTAAAAGCGTTAACGAAGCAGAAAAAATACTACTTACAACAAACACAAAAGCGAGTCGTTTAATAAAAAAAGTATTAGATAGTGCTGCCTCAAATGCAGTAAATAATCTACAACTTGATAAAAACTCATTATATATAAATGAAACATATATAAATGAAGGAACAACATTAAAAAGAAGCAAAATCGCTTCACGTGGACAAGTTGATAGACGAGATAAAAGAACAAGTCACATATACATAAGTGTAAGTGATGGAAAGAAAGTAATGGAGGACTAGAGCATGGGACAAAAGGTAAGTCCAGTCGGACTAAGAATAGGAATCAATAAAGACTGGGAAAGCAAATGGTATGCACCTAATAAAGACTTTTCAAAATATCTAAACACTGATATCAAAATTCGTAAATATTTAGAAAAAGCCTTAAAAGGAAGCTCAGTCGCTAATATCGTAATAGAAAGAAACAAAAAAAGAACAAACATAATAATAAACACATCAAAGCCTGGTGTTGTAATAGGCCGTGGTGGCGAAGAAATAGAAAAACACAAAAAAGAATTAGCAAAAATAACAAACGAAGACATTTATATTTCTATAGTAGAAATCAAACAACCAGACCTAAACGCAGCATTAGTTGCAGAACAAATTGCAATGCAAATCGAAAATCGTGCATCATTTAGAGTAGCTCAAAAAAGAGCAATTAGAAATACAATGAAAGCAGGAGCAAAAGGTATAAAAACTCAAGTATCTGGACGTTTAAACGGTGCTGAAATCGCAAGAAGCGAAGGTTACACTGAAGGAACAGTACCACTACACACTCTAAGAGCAGACATAGACTATGCACACAAAGAAGCAAACACAATTTATGGAAAAATTGGTGTAAAAGTATGGATCTATAAAGGAGAAATCCTTCCTGCTAAAGGAAATAAGGGAGGTAATAAAAATGTTACTACCAAAGAGAACTAAATATAGAAAACCTCATCGTTTAAGTTATGAAGGAAAAGCAAAAGGTAAAAACAAATTATCTTTTGGAGAATACGGGTTAGTTGCTAAAGAAGGTTCTTACATAACTGCAAGACAAATAGAAGCAGCCCGTGTCGCTATAACTAGGGAAATGAAAAAAGCCAAAAGAGGTAAAGTTTGGATAAACATATTCCCACAATTAGCAAGAACTAAAAAACCTTTAGAAGTTCGTATGGGAAGCGGAAAAGGTAATGTTGAAGAATGGGTAGCAGTAGTAAAAGAAGGAAAAATAATGTTTGAAATAGGAGACGTAACAGAAGAAACAGCTCGTGAAGCATTCCGTCTTGCTAGTCACAAACTACCTATCAAAACAAAATTCATAAAAAAAGAAAGTGGTGAATTAAATGAAAACTAGTGAAATAAGAAAAATGACCACTGAAGAAATAACAAAAAAAATAAATGAAACAAAGGCTGAGTTATGGAATCTTCGTTTTAGTGGTGCTACTGGTAATTTAGAAAAACCACATAGAATTAAAGAATTAAGACATTTAGTTGCAAGACTAAAAACCGTACTTAACGAACGTAAGGAAGATAAGTAGGAGGATTTTATGGAAAAGACAAGAGAATCAGTAGTTGGTAAAGTAGTAAGTACATCTATGGAAAAAACAATAGTTGTAGAAGTAGAAACTTACAAAAAACACCCACTTTATAAAAAAAGAGTAAAATATTCTAAAAAATACAAAGCACATGATGAAGAAAGAAAAGCAAAAGTTGGAGACACAGTTAAAATAGTAGCATGTCGTCCACTTAGCAAAACAAAAAGATACACATTAGATAGCATAATAGAAGAAGCTATCATACTTTAGAAAGGAACGTGAGTATTATGATACAACCAGAAAGCCGCTTAAAAGTAGCTGATAACTCAGGTGCTCGTGAAATATTAGTAATAAGAGTACTTGGTGGATCATTTGTAAGAAGCGGAAATATTGGAGACGTAGTAGTAGGAACTGTAAAAAAAGCAATACCTAACTCAAACGTAAAAAAAGGCAAAGTCGTTAAGGCTGTAATAGTTAGAACAGTTAGTGGCGTTAAAAGACCAGATGGAAGTCACATCAAATTTGAAGATAATGCTTGTGTTCTAATTAAAGATGATAAAAGTCCTGTAGGAACACGTGTTCTAGGACCTGTCGCTCGTGAACTTCGTGATAAAGACTTTATGAAAATCGTTTCACTAGCGCCAGAAGTATTATAGGAGGGTACATTCGTGAAAATTAAAGTTGGAGATAAAGTAAAAGTTATTACTGGAACAAACAAAGGAAAAGAAGGGAAAGTATCTAAAGTTTTAAAGAATGAAAACAGAGTAATCGTAAGTGGAATAAACATGGTAAAAAAACACATCAAACCTGGAAGAACTAACGAAACTGGTGGAATTCTTGAAACTGAAGCTCCTATTCATATTTCAAATGTAAAAGTTATAGACAAAGAAACTAAGAAAGAAGCAAAAAAAGATTCTAAAAAAACTGAATCAAAATCAGTAAAAAAAGAAGAAGTTACAAAAACAAAAACAACTTCTAAAAAAACAACAAAAAAAACTGAAGAAACTAAAAAAAGTGAGTAATTAATTAGGAGGCAAATAATGGAAACATTAAAAAAATTATATGATGAAGAAATCGTGCCTGCTCTAACAAAAAAGTTTAACTACACTTCTAAAATGGAAGTGCCAAAACTTGAAAAAATAGTATTAAACATGGGTGTAGGAGATGCTACAACAGATTCAAAATACTTAGAAGCTGCAGTAAAAGAGTTAGAAGTAATCGCAGGACAAAAGCCTGTAATTACAAAAGCTAAAAAATCAATAGCTGGCTTCAAACTTAGAGAAGGAAATAAAATAGGATGTAAAGTTACACTACGTGGAGAAAGAATGTATATCTTCTTAGAAAAATTAATAAAAATTGCACTTCCTCGTGTACGTGACTTTAGAGGAATATCAAAAGGTAGTTTTGATGGAAGAGGTAACTACACTCTAGGAATAAAAGAACAACTAATATTCCCAGAAGTTGACTACGATCAAGTAATCAAAACTAGAGGATTAGATATAGTAATGGTAACAACAGCTAAAACTAATGAAGAAGCATTAGAACTATTAAGCGGTTTTGGATTACCATTTAGAAAATAAGGAGGCATGAAGTGGCAAAGACAAGTAAAAAAGTAAGTCAAAAAAGAGGCTCAAAATTTAGCGTTAGAAATTACACAAGATGTGAAAGATGCGGCAGACCTCATGGAGTATTAAGAAAATTCGGACTATGCCGTATATGCTTTAGAGAATTAGCCTATAAAGGACAAATACCAGGCGTTAAAAAGTCTAGTTGGTAAGAAGGGAGGACTATAGTAATGGTAAATGATACAGTTGCTGATATGCTTACAAGAATACGTAATGCAGTTGCAATGAAATATAAAACAGTAGAAGTACTTGGTTCTAAAATGACAAAATCCATAGCAAATATTCTAGAAAACGAAGGATACATCGATGGATTTGAAATAAAAAAAGATGGTGCAAAAGAAACATTAACATTAAATTTAAAATATGGTGCAAGAAAAGAAGGAGTTATAACAGGACTAAAAAGAATCAGTAAACCTGGACTTAGAGTCTACGTTAAAGCTGATGAAGTACCAAGAGTATTAAATGGTCTTGGCATAGCTATAGTATCAACTTCAAAAGGAATAATGACAGATAAGGAAGCAAGAAAAGAAAACTTAGGTGGAGAAGTTCTTGCGTACATTTGGTAAGGAGATATTATGAGTAGAATAGGAAATAGAATTTTAGTTATACCAGATGGTGTAACAGTAGACGTAAAAGATAATAATGTTGAAGTTTCTGGAAAACTAGGAAAAATGTCACTTAGTATCAAGCCTGGAATAAATGTCTTAGTAAAAGACGGAAAAGTAACAACAACAAGAGACAATGACACTAAAGAATTAAAACAATTACACGGTTCAACAAATGCAAACATAAACAACATGATAAAAGGTGTAACTGAAGGATTCAAAAAAGAAATGGAAATAAACGGTGTTGGTTACAAATTTGCAGTATCAGGAAGTACCCTAACAATAAGCGCAGGTTACAGCCATCCTGTAAAACTAACAGCACCAGAAGGAATAAAACTAGAAAGCCCAAGTGCTACAGAATTAACAGTAAGTGGTTACGACAAACAATTAGTAGGTGAATTCGCATCTCAAATTCGTAAAGTTCGTGGACCAGAACCATACAAAGGAAAAGGAATAAAATACAAAGACGAATTTATAAGACGTAAGGAAGGAAAGAAAGCTGCTTAGGGAGGTATAAAATATGATAAAGAAAGAATCAAGAAATGTTAGTCGTGTTAAAAGACACGAACGTATCAGAAAAAACTTATCTGGCACAAAAGAAGTACCAAGATTATGTGTATTTAGAAGTAACACTAACATCTATGCACAAATAATAAATGATGAAACTGGCGAAACATTAGCAAGTGCCTCTTCTTTAGAAATGAAACTAAAAAATGTAAACATAGAAACTGCTAAAAAAGTAGGAACACAAATAGCAAAAAATGCGGCTAAAGCAGGTTACACAGAAGTAGTATTTGACCGTGGCGGATATCAATATCATGGAAAAGTACAAGCCCTAGCAGATGCTGCAAGAGAAGCAGGACTTAAATTCTAAGGGAGGATATCGATGAAAGAAAATAAAAACGAAAGAAAAAACAGAAAAGAATTTGTTAAAAAAAGTCCATACGAAGAAAAAGTAATATCAATAGGACGTGTATCAAAAACAACAAAAGGTGGACGTTCAATGAGATTCACTGCTACTGTAGCTGTTGGAGATAGAAAAGGTAGAGTTGGACTTGGAACTGGAAAAGCAAACGAAGTACCAGAAGCAATTTCAAAAGCAATAAAAGCCGCAGAAAAAAATGTAATAAAAATTAATCTTGTAGAAGATAGAACACTAAGTCACGAAGTAATCGGTACATGTGGAGCGGCTAGAGTTTTAATCAAACCTGCTAAAGCCGGTAGTGGAATAATTGCTGGTGGACCAGTTCGTAACGTATTAGAACTTGCAGGAGTAAAAGATATAGTATCAAAATCTCTTGGAAGTAATACACAAATAAACACTGCAAAAGCTGCTATGGATGCATTAAAACAACAAAGAAGTGCATCACACATCGCAGAATTACGTGGTAAAAAAGTAGAGGAGATTATAGGATAATGAAATTAAATGAATTAAAAAATCATCCTGGATCTACTCACAGAAATAAAATAGTAGGTAGAGGACCAGGAAGCGGACACGGAAAAACAAGTGGACGTGGAGAAAAAGGACAAAAAGCTCGTTCTGGAGCAAGCATCAAGCCTTGGTTTGAGGGTGGACAAAATCCACTATACAAAAGAATACCTGGAAGAGGATTTAACAATGCTAGATTTACAACAAGATATGCAGTAATAAATGTTAAAGACCTAAACAGATTTGAAGACGGATCTACTGTAACACCAGAAACTTTAAAAGAATCTGGACTAATCAAAAAAGAACTAAATGGAATAAAAATTTTAGGAAGTGGAACACTTGAAAAGAAACTAACAGTAAAAGCAAACGTATTTACAAACAGTGCCATCACTAAAATAGAAAGTATCGGTGGAAAAGTTGAGGTGATTTAGATGTTTTCAACATTTAAACAAATATTTAAGAAAACTAATAAAGACCTTAAAAACAGATTATTATTTACAATAGGTGCATTATTTATATTTGCTCTAGGTAATGCTATAACAGTACCTGGAATGAAAGCAATAACTGGCGATTTAGGTTTTCTAGAACTTTTAAACGCTATGAGTGGTGGAGGACTAAAACAATTTAGTATATTTGCTCTAGGTGTAATGCCTTACATAACAGCATCCATCATAATGCAAGTATTACAAATGGATTTAATGGGAATAACTTACTTCCAAGAACTAAAAGAAATGGGAGAAGAAGGAAGAAGAAAAATAAACAGAATAAATAGATACCTTGGTATCGGATTTGCACTAATAGAAGGCTATATATACTCACTAATGTTCATGGGTAAAACTGCAAATGCAATAGATTATGTTGAAATAAGCATAATACTAACAGCAGGAACAGCATTCTTACTATGGCTAGGCGATGAAATAACAAACAAAGGAATTGGTAATGGTATAAGCTTAATAATAATGGCTGGTATCATAAACACAGTTCCATCAATGATGGTGCAAGCATTTAGATCATTAATACTAGAAGGAAACAACACCGTAATCGGAATAGTTTCATTCATAATATTTGTAATACTATACATTGGAATAATCGTTGGAGTTATATATGTACAAGAAGCAGAAAGAAGAATTCCAATACAATACTCAAACAGAAGTGTTGGAAACTACAGAAACAACCAATCATTCCTACCACTTCGCATCAACAGCGCTGGAGTAATGCCAGTAATATTTGCATCAGCCGTATTAGCAGTTCCAACAATACTAACAAAATTAATAACAAACGAATCATTTAGTCTATTTGTAAACAAATACTTAACAACCACTACACCAGTAGGATTCGTAATATACATATTATTAATAATAGCATTTACTTATGGCTACACATACGTAGCAGCAGTAAATCCTGAAGACATATCAAAAAACTTAAACAAACAAAACGCATATATTCCTGGAATTAGACCAGGTAAAGAAACAACAAAGTACATATCTATAGTACTAAGCAGAATAACATTCTTAGGTGCAATATTTATAGCAGTACTTGCTGCAATACCTATCATATTTAGTTGGGTATCAAAAATGCCAAACGTAGTAACACTAGGTGGAACAGGAATATTAATCGTTGTAGGAGTATTACTAGAAACATACAAACAATTAGAAAGTTCAGTAGCCAGCAGGGCATATAGGAGGTAAAAAATGAATTTAATCTTTATCGCACCTCCTGCTGCTGGAAAAGGAACATACTGCACTCTTCTAAAAGAAAAATATGGATTTAATCACATAAGTGCAGGAGATGTACTACGTGAACAAGTATCTTCAGGTAGTGAAATAGGAAATATTGTAAAAAATATAATGGCAAAAGGCGAAATGGTAAACGACGACTTAATGGCAAAACTTATAGAAATCAAACTAAACTCTTTAGATTTAAATGTACCATTTATGTTAGACGGTTACCCAAGAAAAATTAACCAAGTAAAAGACTATGAAAGAATTCTAAAAAAACTAAATCTAGATGTGGACAAAGTTCTATTTATTAACATAGACAAAGAAACAGGCTTAAAAAGAATATTAGGAAGAGTTACCTGTCCAAAATGTAACAAAGGCTATAACACATTAACAGGTTACATGAGTCCTAAAGTAGAAGGAATATGCGATGACTGCAAAATTCCTTTAGTAAAAAGAACAGACGACACAAAAGAAGCCTACGAAAAAAGATTTGATATATACCTTAATTCAACAAAAGAAGTACTAAACTACTACAAAGAAAAAGGAAAAGTAATAGAAATAGATGGAACAAAAGATCCAACAACTGGATTTAAAGAACTAGAAATTCTTTTAGGGGTAAAATAATGGTAAGCATAAAAACAGAAGAAGAAATAGAACTCATGAATTACGCAGGTTCAGTTTGCTACAATTTACTTGAATATATGGAAAACTGCATCAAACCAGGCGTAACTACAAAAGAACTAGATACAATTGCTGAAAAATTTATAAGAAGTAAAGGCTGTACACCATCATTTCTTAACTACGAAGGCTACCCTGCTTCAATATGCACATCAATAAACGACGAAGTAGTTCATGGTATACCAAGTGAAAAAAGAAAACTAAAAAATGGTGACATAATAAAACTAGACGTAGGAGCATGCTATAAAGGCTATCATGCTGACACTGCTAGAACTTATAAAGTAGGCACAGTAAATAAAGAAATAAGCGACCTAATGAAATACACAAAAGAAGCTTTATATAAAGGACTAAGTGTTATTAAAGATGGGGTAAAACTAAACGACGTATGTACTGCTATAGAAAGTGTTGCAATTTCTCATGGTTATGGTGTAATAAGAGAACTAACTGGACACGGAATAGGAACTGTTGTCCATGAAGACCCTTACATTCCAAACTACAGTAACACAGAATCAGAACTCATACTAAAAGAAGGCATGACACTAGCAATAGAACCCATGTTTAGTTTAAAAGGACGAAAAGTGTGGTTATTAGAAGACGACTGGACCATCGTAACAAGAGATGGAAGCGTAGCAGCTCACTATGAACACACAATAGCCGTAACAAAAGATGGCTATAAAATACTAACGGGAGAGTGAATAAATGGCTAAAGAGGGCTATATAGAAGCTGAAGGAAAAGTATTAGAAGTTCTTCCTGGCGGAGACTTCAAAGTAAAATTGGAAAATGAACATATTGTAGAAGCTCGCGTTTCTGGAAAAATGCGTCAAAACCTAATACGTATCTTTCCAGGTGATACAGTATTACTAGAAATTCCAATTTGTGACTTAACACGTGGGCGTATAATATATAGAAAATAATGGAGGTATTAAAATGAAAGTAAGACCATCAGTAAAACCAATATGCGACAAATGCAAAGTAATAAAAAGAAAAGGAAAAGTAATGGTAATTTGTGAAAATCCAAAACACAAACAAAGACAAGGTTAATAGGAGGTAATTATGGCACGTATAAAAAATATTGATTTACCAAAAGACAAAAGGGTTGTTATTGCGCTTACTTATATCTATGGAATTGGACCATCTCGTGCAAAAGAAATTTGTGCAAATGCTGGTGTAAGTGAAGATATAAGAGTAAAAGATCTAAGCTTAGACGACGTAAACAAACTAAGAAAAGTTTGTGATAACTATGTACTAGTTGGAGACCTAAAACGTGAAGTTGAAATGAACATCAAAACTAAAATGGAAATAAACTCATACCAAGGAACTAGACATAAAAAAGGTTTGCCAGTAAGAGGCCAAAGAACAAGTAGAAACGCAAGAACTCGTAAAGGTAAAGCTAAAACAATAGCAAATAAAAAGAAATAGGAGGTTATAAATTATGGCATATAATAGAAGAAAAAGAAAAGTCAAGAAAGATGTCACTGTTGGACAAGCTCATATACATTCAACATATAATAACACTATTGTAACAATAACAGACGAAGATGGCGGAGTAATCAGCTGGGCTTCAAGTGGCTCAATAGGTTACAAAGGCTCTAAAAAGAAAACACCATTTGCTGCAGGACAATCAGCAGAAGCAGCAGGAAAAGTTGCATATGATATGGGATTAAGAAAAGTAGCAGCATACGTAAAAGGAATTGGTGGAGGAAGCGAAACTGCAATACGTTCACTAGCTGCAGCAGGACTAGAAGTAACTTCAATCACAAACGTAACACCAATCCCACATAACGGATGTAGACCACCTAAGAGAAGACGTGTTTAGGAAAGGGGACAAGTATTATGTTAAGATTTGAAAAACCAATATATAAAGTTGTAGAATATTCTGAAAATAATTTTTATGGAAAATTTGTATTAGAACCATTAGAAAGAGGATTTGGTACTACTATCGGTAACGCTCTAAGAAGAGTTATGCTATCTAACTTGCCTGGTAGTGCTGTAAAATACGTTAAAATAGAAGGCGTACTACATGAATTTCAAAAAATAGACGGAATAAAAGAAGACGTAACAGAAATCATCTTAAACCTTAAAAAACTTGTAGTTAAAAACTATGTAGAAGAAGATAAAAAATTATATCTAAAAGCAAACAAAGAGGGAGTAGTAACAGCAAGAGACATAACACCAGACCCAGACGTAGACATTGTAAACAAAGATTTAGTAATAGCTACACTAGCAAAAGGTGGAAGTCTAGACATGGAAATAACTATATCAAACGGACGTGGCTATGTAGACGCAAAAGTAAACAGAAAAGAAATGAAAACACAAGAAGTTGGAGTAATTCCTATTGACTCATTATATAGTCCTATTGAAAGAATAAGTTATGAAGTCGAGCCAGCTCGTGTTGGACAAAATGAAAATTATGATAAATTAATAATGGAAGTTTATACAAATGGTTCAATGACACCACAAGAGGCAATAGCATTAGCAAGCAGAATATTAATAGAACATTTTGACATAGTAACAAAATTAAACAAAATAGCCGATATGACAGGATTATTGGCTGACAAAGAAGAAGACCCAATACAAAAAACATTAGAAACACCTATAGAAGAATTAGATTTATCAGTAAGAGCATATAACTGCTTAAAAAGGGCTGGTCATCATACATTACAAGATTTAACTTCACTAAGTGAAGCAGAAATGATGAAAATTAGAAACTTAGGTAAAAAATCACTAAAAGAAGTAATGGATAAAATAAAAGAAATGGGACTAAAGTTCCGTGACGAAGATTAGGAGGTACTTATGGCATTATATAGAAAGTTAAATAGAGATACTAACAAAAGAAGAAGTATCTTATCAGGACTTACAAAAACAGTCATCACAAATGGTCGTGTTGAAACAACAGAAGAAAGAGCAAAAGAAGTAAGAAAATTTGTTGATAAAATGATCACTTATGGAAAAAAAGGTGACTTAAATTCTAGAAGAAAAGTTCTTGCATTCTTAGAAAATGATACAGAAGCAACTAAAAAAGTATTTGATGAACTAGCACCTAACTATAAAGATAGAAATGGTGGTTACACTAGAATTATCAAATTAAAAGAAAGAATCGGAGACGACGCTTTAATAGTAAGTCTAGAACTAGTTTAAAATGAAAACTCTTTAACCAAAAAGAGTTTTTTTACTGCTTAAAAAATACATTCATAAGAAGTAAAATTTTTGTGAAAATAATTATTTATCACTTTAATAAAAAAATATATTGTGTTATATTATATATAAGAGTAAAGGGTGATAAAATGAAAAAAATAGAAACAAAACCTAAAGAAAATAAAACTAAAAAAAGAAAAGAAGCAGAAGAAAAAATAATAACATTTAACTTAGTAGAAGTAATAGTAATAATTCTAATGACAGCATTAATATCAGGTGTCTCAACAGGAATAATAGTATATAATAACAGTGATACAATAAAAGCATCAACTAACAGCAACAAATACTTACAAGAATTTGAAAAAGCATATTACAATATAACAAACAGTTACGTTGAAAAAACAAACGAAAGAGACTTAATAAACGCTGCTATAACAGGCATGTCTTCTTACTTAGGAGATCCATACACAGGCTATTTAGACGAAACAACATCCACAGACTTAGAAGATAGACTTGAAGGCGAATATTACGGAATAGGTGTAGAAATAAGTAAAATGGAAAGTGGCATCCAAATAGTAACAGTATTTAAAGGAGGTCCAGCAGATAAAGCAGGATTAGAAGTAGGAGATATAATAGTAAAAGTAAACAACAAAAGCGTAACAGAAAGCAGCGCTGAAGAAGTATCAAACATTATTAAAGGTGGAGAAAAAGAAAACATAAAAATAAGCGTCCTAAGAGGCGGAATAACTCTAGACAAAGAAGTAGGAAGAAAGAAAGTATCAATCCCATCTGTTGAATCAAAAATAATAGATAATGTAGGCTATATATACATATCAACATTCTCAAACACAACATATTCACAATTTAAAGAAGCACTAGAAACACTAGAAAAAGAAGATATAAAAAATCTAATAATAGATGTAAGAGGTAATGGTGGAGGTTACCTAAATTCAGCAGTAGACATTGCAGAACTATTTATAGAAAAAGGTAAAAACATATATGGCTTAGAAAGCAAAGGTTCAAAAACTTTCTATCAAGACGAAACAAATGAAAAAAGAAACTACAAAATTAATATACTAATGAATGGTAGCAGTGCTTCAGCTTCTGAAATACTAGCTTCTGCTCTAAAAGAAAGCTATAACGCAACCCTAATAGGAACTAAAAGCTACGGAAAAGGAACAGTACAAGAAACTCAAAAACTAGAAACTGGTGGTATGATAAAAATAACAACAGCATACTGGCTAACACCAAACGGAAACAAAATAAACGGAAAAGGATTAAACCCTGATATAGAAATAAATGGTTCATACTATGAAGGAATGCCTTATGAAGAAGATATACAACTACAAGAAGCAATAAACGCGGTTAAATAGCCGTGTTTTAATTTATGCTAGGAGAAACACAAAAACTATGATATAATGTAAACAGTGAAAGAGGCGTACAATGAAATTAAATATTGGAGACGTAATCAAAATTCACTGTTATAAGCACAATGGTATAATCTATAAAACTTGGGATAAAGCCACTGTACTAGATATAAAAAAAGATTATATAGTACTTGGTAACAATAATGTACTAGTAACAAAAAAAGATGGAAGAAGCTGGCATACAAAAGAACCAGCAATAATGTTTTTTTACAGAAACAGATGGTTTAATATAATAGCGCAATTAAAAAAGAACGGACTATTCTATTATTGTAACATAGCTAGCCCATTTGTAATTGATAACGGTGTAATAAAATACATTGATTACGATTTGGATTTAAGAGTATTTCCAGATGGTGCATTCAGAGTATTAGATAGAAATGAATATAACTATCATAGGAGATTAATGAGATACCCTTATGAAATAAATGAGATAATAAAATATGAATTAACTTCACTAATAAACATGAAACGTGAAGGAATAAGTCCATTTGATCATAAGACAATAGATTACTATTTTAAAATTTATCAAAGAATAAATAAATAGTAATCTTTTTTATTAACAAGCATATAATAAAGTAGAAAGTTAAAAAAAGACCAAAAATGGTCCAAAATTAACTTTTAATGTCAAAAAATTAAATTTTTTCAAAAAAATTGCAAAAAGTACTTGCATGATTAAGAAAGTAGTGGTAATATAAAGCACGTTGATTGAGAAAAGCGGTCAACAGCCCAGTATATAAGGCAAAATAATTAAAATGTCGAACATTGTAAAAAAAATAAAAAAAAATAAAAAAAATGTTGACATTGTAAACTGGGTTTGATATAGTATAGGAGCAACAAAGGAAAAGCAGGAAGTAGAAATGATCTTTGAAAACTAAGTAAAATTAAATGAGTTTTATGTTAGGATTTAAACGAAAATCAATTCCAAAAATCGAATAGATTTTTTTATTGAGAGTTTGATCCTGGCTCAGGATTAACGCTGGCGGCATGCCTAAGACATGCAAGTTGAACGGAGTGCCCCACTGAAATTGGAATGAAGTTTGCGAGCTTGCTCAATGATGGAATGAAGATGGATGTGGATTCTGCACTCAGTAGCGAACGGGTGAGTAACACGTAGGTTACCTGCCTCTAAGTTGGGGACAACAATTGGAAACGATTGCTAATACCGAATGTGATAGTAATATTAAAGGAGCCTTTAAAGCTTCGCTTAGAGATGGGCCTGCGGCGTATTAGCTAGTTGGTGGGGCAATGGCCTACCAAGGCAACGATGCGTAGCCGGACTGAGAGGTTGAACGGCCACACTGGGACTGAGACACGGCCCAGACTCCTACGGGAGACAGCAGTTAGGAATATTCGGCAATGGGGGAAACCCTGACCGAGCAATGCCGCGTGTGAGATGACGGCCCTATGGGTTGTAAATCACTTTTATTTGGGAAGAACTGTAAGTATAGGAAATGATACTTACTTGACGGTACCTTTTGAATAAGCCCCGGCTAACTACGTGCCAGCAGCCGCGGTAATACGTAGGGGGCGAGCGTTATCCGGATTTATTGGGCGTAAA
>CANQQR010000017.1 GCA_947626035.1 uncultured Bacilli bacterium
GTAAATGGTTCAGGTAGTCTAAATACAGATTCACCTGATGCTGAAAGGAAGAAAGATATGTTTAGTGTAAGCGGGGCTTCAGGCGGTAACGGAGCTCTAACAAAACCAATAGGTTTGATAACAGCAGACGAAATAGTGTTCGCAGGAGGCTTTTATGGAACTAACAATCCAGATGCTTACTACTATAGGAACGCTTCCGGAGGAAGTTCAACAGGGACACACTGGTGGTGGACAATGAGTCCGTTTAGCTTCAACGGCAGCAACGCGAACGTGTTTCGCGTGTACGGTTCCAGCTACGCTGGCTACTTGTACGGCAACAACGTCAACGATTCGAGTGGCGTCGGGCGTCCAGTAATCTCCTTAAGAGGCTGTGTAACAATGCAAGGAAGTGGAGAAGCAGATGACCCATATAAAGTAATAAAGGAATGTCCAATCGAAGTTAAAGATTTAGGAGAAACAAAATATGCAAATGCAGGAAAAAGAAGTAGTTTTAATAGTATAGTAACTGCTGGTAACGTATATACAGAAGATAGTAATTATACCGAAAACGGAAACAAAGTATGGTATTGGGCAGGAAATGCAGAAGATAACTGGGTACATTTTGCAGATAAGTATTGGAGAATAATTCGTACAAATGAAGATGGAGGACTAAGGCTATTGTATGCAGGAAGTAGTCCAACAGCAAGTGACGCATATATAAAGAATAGTGGAAATATTGGAAGTAATGGTTATCTTGCATATAATAAAGATAACTATAAAAACACAGCATATGTAGGTTATATGTATAGTACTGGAGATACATTATCAGCTATAAGAGGAAATGGAACACCAAGTCCAATAAAGACAGAATTAGAAACATGGTATACAAATAACTTACAAAGTTATGATAAATATATAAGTAAAACTGCAATATATTGTAATGATAGAAGTACGCAAACCGGATGGGAAAGTAGTGGGGCAATGAATTACAATGGTTATACAAAATTTGTAACAAATAAAACAAGTTCTTCAGGTAACCACCCATCATTTAAATGTGGTGTAAATGGTTCAGGTAGTTTAAATTCAGATTCGCCTGACGCAGAGAGAAAGAAAGATATGTTTAGTGTAAGTGAATCTTCTGGTGGTAATGGAGCTCTAACAAAGCCAATAGGTTTGATAACAGCAGATGAAATAGTGTTTGCAGGAGGTTTATATGGAGCTAGCAACTCAGATGCTTACTACTATAGAAACGCTTCCGGAGGAAGTTCTACCGGTTCAGGGTGGTGGTGGACGATGAGTCCGTATCGCTTCAACGTCAGCAGCGCGAGCGTGTTCATTGTTCGCGGTTCTACTAGCGCTGGCAACTTGAACTTCGTCATCGTCGACGAATCGAATGTCGTCGTACGTCCAGTAATCTCCCTAAAGTCTTGTGTTGAACTAACGGGAAGTGGAGCATCAACTGACCCATATGAAGTAGTAGAAATTGCAGATTCAGATTCATGTGCAACAGCAGTAAATTAATATAAAACAAATGGGCCGGACTTTAAAATTGAAAAGTAGTGAGTTCAGTCTGGCCCATTAACTTTATAAATAATATGAGGGTTAAAAATGAAGAATGAGAAAATAGTAAATAATATAGTCGGTAAAAATATAAAGAAGTATAGAATATTATATAATGCTAATAAACACTCAATGACACAAAGTGACTTAGCAAAGAGGATTGGTGTAAGTGTATCATTAATAGGAAGCATGGAAAGCACAAAAGTTAGTCAAGGAATTAGCATATATAACCTATACAAAATAAGTGAAGTACTAGATGTACCAATAAACAAATTCTTTGAATAAACATTAATAAAAAAAATGTTTATTTTTTCTAGTTAAAAATAAATAAAAAAATACTTGCATAACGAATATATGTATGCTACAATGAAAAAGAAATGAGAAAATAGTAGGTGGTAATATGGCGATAACAAAAACAGATTTTATAAACTATACAAGATGCAGAAGATATGCATCACTAGAAGAATTACACAATGAAAAATTAACAAGTGACATGACTATAGAAGAATATTTAAAAGAAGAAAAAAATGAAGAATATAAAGAATTACTAGGAGGAATGTTTGAAAGCCTAGATGGCGAAGAAGTAGACAAAACAGTAAAAATAGACATACAACTAAATGCAATGATGGAATATTATAAAGAAACAGAATTAACAGCAGGTAAAGAAGTAGAAAAATTATTCCCAGGTACAACTATATATAGTGGAGACACATACCACCAAGAAAGTTTTGACTTTAACAAAAACGGAATAAAATACCTATGCTTCGTCGATATATATAATGAATATAACGACGAAATAAACATAATAGAAGTAAAAGCAACAACAAGTAGAAAATACAAAGCTTTAGAATATAGCATAGAAAAAGAAAAATACCCATTATTTGTAAAAAGAGATAAATTTTATTACTTATCAGATGATCCTAAAATATCTAAAAACTATAAAGACAAAGTAGCAAAACTACTAAACAGATTCACAGACGAAGGCAAATACATATATGACTTGTCTGTACAACGCTACATAATCGAAGGTTATTTAAAAGAAAACAACATAAACAAAAAAGTAAATTACTATTTAGCAGTACTAAATGATGAATATGAGTATGACGGTTACCATGAAAACGGAAAAAGAGTATTTAACATAGACAAATATGGTAACTCAATAATAGACATATATAACTTAAACGATATAACAAAAATGTATCAAGAAAGAATTGACATAGAAAGAGAAAATTTAGAAAAATACATATTTGAAGGCGACACATCTCCCTGTAAATTAGGTGTCTATTGTGCTTTAAAAAAGAACACAGAATGTAAATTTAAACCTCTATGCTTTAAAAACATTCCAGAAAAAAATGCAAGCTTTAACTACAAAAGATTTGTAAGTTTTAAAGCAAATGGAATAAAATATAATAAATATGACTTAATAAATGAAGGCTACCTAAAATTAAATGACGTACCAATAGAATGGCTTACAAGTGAAAATCATAAAATACAAAGAGACTGTTACGACAACAATAAAATATACATAAACAAAAAGAAAATAGAAGCAGGACTTAATAGCCTTGAGTACCCTATATATCACTTAGACTTTGAAACATTCCCTTGTCCAATCCCAAGATTCAAAGGAGAACATCCATACTACCAAAGTCCATTTGAATTTTCACTACATGTAGAAAGTAGCCCAGGTGTATGTGACAAAGAAGAAAACAATTATGTCTTCCTAGCAAAAACTAATGACGACGAAAGACTAGAACTAGTAAAAGCATTAGTTGAACAAATACCAATAGAAAAAACAGGTGGATGCATGCTAGCCCAAAACGTAACATTTGAAAAAGGAAGAATAAAAGAACTAGCAAACATATACCCAGAATATAAAAACGAATTACTAAAAATAAGAGAAAAAGGAAGAGACTTACTAGAAATAATAGACAACAATAAAGAACTATACAAAAGTCTTGGTTTTAACGAATATGACTGCGACACAATGAATTACTATAACAACGCACAAAGTGGATCATTCTCAATAAAGAAAACGCTACCACTATTCACAAACCTAAGTTACAAAGATCTAGAAGTTCAAAACGGTGTTCAAGCCTTAGTAGAATATGCAAACTACAAAAACATGACAGAACTAGAAAAACAAAGAAAACAAGCAGCATTAGTAGAATATTGTAAACAAGACACATGGGCAATGGTAGAAATACTAAGAGGCCTAAGAAAAGCCATCCAAGACTAATTGTAAATTTATTGTCAAAAAAAGTAAAATTACTTGTATAAAAAAACTATGAATAGTATATTAAAGTAGAGGAGAGTGAAGAATATGATATACCCTTCTATTGATAAATTACTTACAATAGTAGACTCAAAATATAAGCTTGTTCATGTTGCTTCAGAAAGAAGTAAACAAATGATAGAAAATAAGCATTTTCAAATGAAAGCAGATAGTTATGTATCTAAAAAAGAAATAGGAAGAAGTTTAGAAGAATTAGAAAAGGGATTAATCAAAATAAAAGAGTAATCTTTTTTTGTTTATAACATATGAAAATAATAAAATATAAAAAAATGAGCAGGGGAAGATACAAAGTAACTTTCGACACTCAAGAACTAATATTATATGAAGATGTAATAATAAAAAACAATCTCCTATTAGAAAAAAATATAACTATCGAACTTCTAGAAAAAGTAATAAATGAAAATATATATTATGAAGTATATGATAATGCTCTTACACAAATTGAATATAAAATGAGAACTACTAAAGAACTAAAAGAAATATTACAAAAAAAGAATTTCTCTAGTTCCATAATTGATGAAGTAATAGAAAAACTAAAAAAAGAAGGATACCTAAATGAAGAAAAATACATAGAAGCATATATAAACGACAAAATAAACCTATCAAAAGATGGTCCATTTAAAATAAAAAAATCTCTAGAACTATTAGACTTAGACAGTGAAAAAATAAACAACTACCTAGAAAGCATAGACGAAGAAATATGGGATGAAAAACTACAAAAAATAATAAACAAAAAACTAAACTTAATGAAAAACAAAAGTCTAAGTACTATAAAAAACAAACTAAAAATAGAATTATTTAACTTAGGTTACGATAATTCAAAAATAGAATATTACTTAAATAAAATAGAAAAAGACGACGGAGAAATAATAGAAAAAGAATACGATAAAATATACAAAAAATACTCAAAAAAATATAATGGAAATACACTAATAATGAAAATACGCAATTATTTATTTACCAAAGGTTACAACATAGACGAAATAAACAAAATAATTGAAAAAAACAAAAATTAAAAAGCCTAAAAAGGCTTTTTATTCTATTCCATATTGTTTATTATACTTACTCTTAATATCACTATCAGTAATCTTAATACCATACTTTTCTCTTAAAGCAAGAATAGCTTTAGTAGCAAAACTACTATCATTACTAATAAGAGTAGGTGCAACTGCATCTATAATCTCATCCTTAATATCATCAAGTTCTGGCTTATCGCCTTGTTTAGTCTTATAAATAATATGGTATCCATATTGAGACTTTACTGGAGTAGTAGAGAACTTTCCAACTTCAAGCTTAATTGCTGCTTCTAAGAAATTCTTATCATAATTACTTCTATCATTAAATGAACCTAAAGCACCACCGCTATTTTTATTAGCTGCATCGTCACTATATTCCTTAGCTAAATCCTCAAACTTCTCTCCATTCTTAAGTTTAGAAATAACCTCATTAGCTTTAGCTAGTGCCTTTTCTTCAGCATCTTTCTTCTCATCATCAGTTGCATCTTGACTAGCATTAACAGCAATTAAAATATGACTTGCTTCAATATCGCCAACAACCTCTTCATCATAATACTCTTGAATTTGTGTATCATTAACTTGAGATTTAGCATAATCTTCAACCCACTTATCTTTTCTATAAGTAAGTCTTACATACTCTTTAAAATCCTTTTCAGTACTAACACCAAAATTCCTAATATTAGTCTCAAAATCTTCTCCCCATTGTTCCTTTAATGAAGAAATAGTTTGACTAACATAAGTATCTTCATCACTATCGCTATCATACTCTTCATCAAGAAGTTTTCCATCAATCAAATCAACAATAGCCTCTAAGCCATAAGTCTCTTTTAATTTTTCATACAATTCTTCTGCACTAATTCCCCCATCAGTAAACTCAACAACACTTTCTTTTCCATCTTCTAAGTGTGAAGTTGCACAACCTGTTAAAAGAACTGCGCAAAGAAGACAAATAAATAATTTTTTCATATAATCTCCTTCCACACTAAATATAATAGCAAAAATAATCGAAAAACACAATAATAAGCACTCACATATTTTGAAGATTTGCTTATAATAAAATGTAAAGATAAAAAAGGAGGAATGACTAATGAATTGTGGTTGTGGAAATAATAACGGAATATCTGGTGCAGCATTTGCTTTAGTCTTATTCATTTTACTAGTAATCATACTAGGTGCATTTATCTAATTTAAGGAGGTGTTATAAATGAATAACTGCGGTTGCCAAACAAACTCATGCGGCTGTGGAGGAAACGGAAACTATGGAAACAGTTTCTTCATCATACTAATACTATTTATATTACTAGCAATAATATTTGGTGCTTTCATAGGTTGGTAATTAGTTATTTCATAAAAAAGGTAATCATACGTTACCTTTTTTAAATGTCCTAAACTTTACTTACTATAATTACTAACAACTCTTCTTAAAGACTTAACATCCATTTCCCTTAAAGCTTGCACATAATCAAACTCAAAAGGCCTAATAGATTCTCTAGAAACATAAGTATGAGAACTAGGTTCTAAACCTAAAAACATACTACTAACACGTCCCTTATCTATTAAAGATACTTCAAAATCGCCAGAAATATTACTAAAAGGAATATAACCTTTGCCAAGAAAATACACTAAAACAGCATTCTTTTTGACACAAACATCTCCATTATAAATATCTCCAGTAAAAAGTCTATTTGTCTTCATAGCACCCCTCCTAAATGCAAAATATTATAGCATAATCAAAACAAATAATCAACCTAACGAACACTCTTAACATCCTCTAATTGAAACCTATACTTTTGCTTAACATCAGGGTACTTTACATGATCAACCTCACTTAAAAACATCTCTTTATCTCTAATAAACAACTTATTCTCTCCGTAAAGTGCCCTATAAACAACACATTCCTTTAAATCCTCTGCATCATACCCAATATCTTCAACAATATAATAGTCTCCCTTAAAATGCTTATAAATTCCATGTATAACAACCTTATTCATCTAAAACTCCACCTTAAGTAAATTATAAACCTCATCCAAACTCATCTTTTTACTACCATTATACTTAGGTATCAAATGTAAATGAAAATGCTTAATCTTCTGAGCATCTCCTGTATTATTAATAAGAATAATACTACTAGGATTTAACTTCCTTTCTAATACCTTTTTAACAACCTTTGCCTCTTCCATAATATGCTTTAAAACATCAATATCAATATCATCTAAATCCTTAAAATGTTTTTTAGGTAAAATAAGAGTATGCCCAGTATCATTAGGAAAAGCATCCAAAATAACCTTAATAACATCATCCTCAAACAAAGTATAAGACTTAACACTTCCATCTATAATATCACAAAACAAACAATCTTTCATAAAATTCCTCCTCATATAAATAAATTATAAAAAATTTTTAACACCTAGTCAACAAATGCATATACATATAATAACAAAAAACATAAATTATAATGTAGGTGATAATAAATGAACATAGAAGAATATTTTTTAATGAAAAAAAACAATATTATCTATTTTGACAATGCAGCAACAACCTTTAAACCTATAAACGTAATAAACAAAGAAATGGAATACTTAACAAAATACACAGCAAACGCCCACAGGGGAGACTACGACATAAGTTTCAAAGTAGACGATGAAATAGACAAAACAAGATACCTAGTAAGCAAATTCATAAATGCAAAAAACAAAAACGAAATAATCTTCACACATAATGCCACAGACAGTCTAAACCTAATAATATTTGGCTTTTTTGAGCACTACCTAAAAGAAGGAGACGAAGTAATACTATCAAAAAGTGAACACGCTAGTAACATAATGCCATGGTTAGTACTAAAAATGAAAAAAGGAATAGTAATAAAATACGCATCCTTAGACGAAGACAACAAACTAACAGTAGAAAGTGTAAAAAAAGAAATAACCAAAAAAACAAAAGTAATCTCACTAGCCGAAATAACAAACGTAGTAGGAGACCAAAGAGACATAAAATCAATAACTTCTCTAGCGCACAAAAATAACATCCTAGTAGTTGTAGACGCAAGTCAAAGTGCACCACACAAAAAAATAGATGTACAGTCTCTTAACGCAGACTTTCTCGCCTTTAGTGCTCACAAAATGTGTGGCCCAACAGGGGTAGGAGTACTTTACGGAAAAATGCACTTACTAAACAAAATAATTCCAACAAAATTTGGTGGAGGAATGAACGAAACATATAACGACTCCTCACTAACACTACTAGATTTACCACTAAGACTAGAAGCAGGAACACCGAATATAAGCGGAATAATCGCATTCAGTGAAACAATAAACTTCCTAAACAGTATAGGAATGGACTACATAGAAAACAAAGAAAAACACTTAAAAAAATACCTAATAGAAGAACTAGAAAAACTGCCATACATAAAAATACTAAACAAAAAAAGCGAATCAGGAATAGTACTAATAAACATAGATAACATATCATCAAGCGACCTAGGACTATACCTAAACACACAAAACATATGTGTAAGAAGTGGAAAACACTGTGTAAAAATGCTAAGTGAAGAAGCAGACTTCACAGATACAGTAAGAATAAGTTTATACTTCTATAACTCATACGAAGAAATAGATGAACTAATAACTGCACTAAAAAAATATGATGATATAAAAAAATTTGCAAAAAATTAAAAAATTACCAAAATTAAAATTTATATAAGAAATTGGACCCCAAAATTCAATTTCTTATTTTTACATATATATAGAAAGAAAACACAAAACCAAAATTTAAAAAGTGCGATTTGACACAAAAACAAAAACATGCTAAATTGTAAATCAAGAAAGGAGGAAAAATGTTAAACAATGTAGTTTTAGTAGGAAGATTAGTAAAAGATCCAGAAATAACTGTTACTGAAAACAAAAACAAAAGAACATACATAACCTTAGCAGTACAAAGAGGTTACAAAAACTCAAACGGAAACTACGACGTAGACTTTATAAATTGCACACTATGGAATGTAATCGCTGAACATACTTGTGAATATTGTAAAAAAGGTGACATTCTAGGAATAAAAGGAAGAGTACAAACAAACAGCTTTGAAACAGATGGAACAACCTCATACAAACTGGAAATAATCGCCGATAAAGTTACATTCTTATCTGGAAGTAACAAAAACGAAAAAGTAGAAGAATAAGTTTTCTACTTTCATACTTCCACCTAATATAAAAAATATAGTATAATATATTTAGGTAATATATAAAAAACCTAAAAAGCTAAAATTAAAAACAAAAAAAAATTAAATTATTTTGATGCCTCGATTCACACTGTCTTATTTAAAAAAAATATTAATAAAGGTCCGTAAAAAAGCTATTATGTAATTTAACATGTGTTTAGAAAAAACATAATAAGGTAATAAATATTCACAAGAAAAAAGGTGGAAGTATGAAAGTAGAAAAAATAATAGAAAAATTAAAAAATAACAAAAAACTAACAAAAGAAGAACTAGTCTTTATAGTAGACGGCTACACATTAAAAAAAATAAGTGATGAACTAATGAGCGAATTTCTACTATTAGTAAAAGAAAAAGGCTTGTCTTATGAAGAAACATTCTATCTAACAGACGCAATGATAAAAAGTGGAGACGTATTAGACTTAAGTAACATAAATAAAACAGTAGTAGACAAACACTCAACTGGAGGAGTAGGAGACAAAGTATCATTTATAGTTTCCCCTATAGTAGCATCCCTTAACATAGGTGTCGCAAAAATGAGTGGAAGAAGCCTAGGTTTCACTGGTGGAACAATAGACAAACTAGAAAGCATCCCAGGCTACAAAGTAAACCTAACAAACGAAGAATTTATAAACAATGTAAACAAAATAGGAATAAGCATAATAAGTCAAACATCCACATTAGCAAGAGCAGACAAAAGAATATATGCACTAAGAGACGAAATAGGTGCAGTCGACTCAATCCCACTAATCGCAAGTAGCATAATGAGTAAAAAAATAGCCAGTGGCGCTAAATACATAGTAATAGATTTAAAAGTAGGAAAAGGCGCATTCATGAAAACAAAAAGTGATGCTGAAACCCTTGCAAAATACATGATAGAAATAGGAAAATACTTTAACAGAAAAGTAGTATGCATCCTAACTGACATGAACTCCCCTCTTGGCTACACAGTAGGTAATGCTCTAGAAGTAAAAGAAGCATTAGAATTCTTTATGGGAAAACAAGAACCAAGACTAAAAAGACTAATAAAAGTTGTATCAAGTGAAATGATTGCACTAGGTAAAAACATAAGCATTAAAGAAGCAGAAAAAGAAGTAGACTTTGTCCTAAGTATAGGCCTTGCAAGACACAAATTTAAAACATGGATTAAAAACCAAGGTGGGGCCTTAAAAGAAATAAAAATAAGTGACAAAGTACTAACAATAACATCAAAAAAAGAAGGCTACATAACTGAAATAGACCCAATGAAAACAGCATCCCTAGTAAAATCCCTAGGTGCAGGAAGAACAAAAAAAGAAGACACAATAGACACAAGTGTTGGAATAGAATTTCTAAAAACACTAAACGATAAAGTAAACCAAAACGAACCAATAATGAAAATATACTATAACAAAGAAATACCTAACATAGATAAACAAATAGAAGACATAATAAAAATAGAAAGTATGAGAAAAGAAGAAAAAGACATAATAATAAGTGTAATAAAATAAAGGAGAATTATGAAAAAAACTTTAACAATATTAACACTATTACTAGTCTTTTTTTCATATAACATAAAAATAAAAGCACTAACAAACATAAGCATAAATGGTGTAAGTCTAGTACCAGAATTTAATATAAACACAAAAGTATACAATGCTTTTGTAAGCTCCAAAACTGAAATAATAGGTATAAACGTAACAAATGAAGAAAACGAAATAATAACAGGCTCTGGTAGCATAAGCTTAAAAAAAGGACTAAACGTAATAGAAATAATATCATATAAAGAAAACAAAAAAGAAGTGTACACACTAAACATAACAAGAGGAGAAGTAAAAACAAACAAAAAAGAAGCACTACTAAAAGAACTAAAAGTAGGAACATTTGACATAGACTTTAAAAGTGATGTACTATATTACACAGTAGAAGCATCCGACTTAGATAATTACATAGAAATAAGCTACACACCAACAAACCCAAACAACAAAGTAACACTAAAAGGAAGCAAATATCTAACAAAAAAAGAAAACATAATAGAAATAAAAGTAACAAGCCAAGACAAAAAAACAACAAACACATACACATTAAAAATACTAAAAAACATAAAAACCACAGAAAAACAAAACAAACAAAGCATATTTGACAAAAAAGAATTTTCTTCATTTGAACTAAAACTAATAAGAATAGCCCTTTTTTCACTAGTACTATTAATAATGGTAATTCTATTTTACTTTATATTCATAAAAAAATACAAAACATTCAAACTAAAACCTTTCAAACTAAAACACAAAAAATAAGGGCCTAATAAAGCCCTTTATATTTTACATAATACTCTTCAAAAGTAAGATTCTCATTATGAATTATAGTAGCAACCTCTACACCCACATACCTATAATGCCAAGGCTCATAAACATAACCTGACTCATAAACCTTATCTTTTTTATACCTTAAAATAAAACCATATTTATAACAATTATCTTGTAACCAATCAAACAAAGGAGTATCTTCAAAATATTCTTCCAAATACCATCCATCACTAAGATCCATAGCAAGTCCAGTTTGATGTTCTGAATGATTTGGTCTAGCAGAATAAGTATCAGCTTCCTCTTTTCCATCACTAGCTACATAATTATTATAAAGTCCTCTTTGTGTCTCTTCACTTCTATAACCACTAAGCAAATTAATATCAAGCCCCTCACTTCTTATATCACTAACCATTTTAAGCATAGCTTCTCCAGCTTCACGTTGCATTTGTTCGCCCTCAACATCAATCAAATCACTAGGCTCAATACCACTAGGCAAAGCATTATACTTATTAACAAGAACAAGTAAATCATCAGGATTACTAACAGTCTTAATATCAGTATAAAAAGGCTTATCAATACCAATATTAACATTCATAATCGCGTCTTCTACTTTAATATCTTCTTCTTCCATTAATTTATCATACCTATCAATATTCTCAAAATGAAAATACTTAACACCCAAATAATCTACTAAATAATCATACTTCTTATCAATACTCATAATATCTTCTTCACTCATATTAGAAGAAATTACTTTAATATCACTCTTAGAATAACCTAAACTACTTAAATGTTCTTTAACTTCATCCTTTACTTCACTAGTTTTACCATTATCTTTACTATCATTTTCACTAGATGTAAACTTCTTAAAAATAAGCATACCTAAAAACACAAGAACTAAAACAAAACAAATAAGAATAAACAAATTCTTAAAATTAACTCTAACTTTCTTTCTACGCTTCATTAATACCACCTACAATAATTATATCACAAACCCACACTATAATTCACAATTTTAAACTGAGTTAATAAAATATGTAAACATGAATATTATTTTTACTAGAGGTGTTTATGAAAAAGATTTTATTATGTTTATTCACATTTTTAATTTTAACTGTATCTATAAAAGCTGATACAACTGAACCTATTAATGAAGAAATGAAAGAAGAAATAGAAGAAACAAAAGAAGAAAATAAAACTGATAATACAAGTGTACTAAACCTAAAAAGTGAAGCAGGAATAATCATGGAAGCAACCACAAAAAAAATATTATTTGAAAAAAACAGTAACCAACCCTTAGCCCCAGCATCAATGACAAAAATAATGACAATGCTATTAATAATGGAAGCAATAGAAGATAAAACGATCTCACTACAAGATCAAGTAACAATAAGTAAAAATGCAGCAAGTCTAGGAGGAAGCCAAATATACCTAGAAGAGGGAAGTGTAGCAACTGTAGAAGAATTACTAACCGCAATTGGTATCGGTAGTGCTAACGATGCAGCAGTTGCAATGGCAGAAAAAATAGGAGGAACAGAAGAAAACTTTGTAAACATGATGAACAAACGAGCAAAAAGTCTAGGATGCACTAACACAACATTCAAAAATCCACATGGACTAGACGAAGAAGGACATGTAATAAGTGCATACGACATGGCCTTAATAGCAAGTGAACTCTTAAAACACGAAGAAATACTAAAAATAACAAGCACATACGAAACTACATTAACACATCAAAATGGAAAAAGTATCTGGCTAGTAAATACAAACTCTCTAATAAGATTTTATAATGGCCTAGATGGTTTAAAAACAGGTTACACAGAAAATGCTGGCTACTGTCTAACCGGAACAATGAAAAGAAATGACATGAGACTAATAACAGTAGTAATGCATGCATCTGAAAAAGAAGACAGAAACACAGACACAATAAATATGATGGAATATGCTTTCAGCATGTTTTACAAAGACACACTACTAACAAGCGACAAAAGCTTAGGTAACATATTTATAGATAACAGTAAAAATAGAAAAGTAAAATACTACCTAGAAGAAGACGCTAATGTTATACTAAGTAAAGACATAAGAAACATAGATTATAAATATGACATCACACTAGACAATGTAAAAGCACCATTAAAAAAAGGCGATAAAGTAGGTTCATTAAATCTAAAAGTAGGAGACGAAGAAAAAGAATATAATGTAATAGTTAAAGAAAATGTAAAAGAAAATAACTTCTTTAATAGACTAATAAACTATTTTAAAGATATAATAAGTGGAAACTTAAATGTTTTAAACTAAAGTTTATACAAATAACTTCTTATCTCATAAATTATATTAGGTAGGAGGAAATGTATTATGAAAAATCTATATAACAAAATAATAAATAAAATAAATAATTTTGTTAAAGGAAAATAAAATGTGCTTATAAAATATACAACTAAAATAATAAAACATAAAATATAAATGAAAGGAGGAAAAATGAACTCATATCAAAAAGCATTATGCAAAATACAAGAATACAACCAAACACACTTTAACTCTGGATGTTGCTGCCTTGTAAATAGTGGAGGGTCTACTGGCGGAATAACCGGGCCTACAGGTCCAACAGGAGAACCTGGCGAAACACCAACACTAGTAGTCGGAACAACTGAAACAGGAGCACCAGGAACAGCCGCAGAAGTAGAAATAACAGGAGACGCACCAAATTACACAATAAACTTTACAATACCACAAGGCCCAACAGGAGAACCTGGGCCTACTGGACCAACAGGCGAACAAGGCGAAATAGGTCCAACGGGAGAACCTGGCGAAACACCAACACTAGTAGTAGGAACAACTGAAACAGGAGCACCAGGAACAGACGCTGAAGTAGAGATAACAGGAGACGCACCAAATTACACAATAAATTTTACAATTCCACAAGGTCCAACTGGGGAAACATTAGAAACACCAACATTTGAAGTAGGAACAACTGCAACAGGAGCTCCAGGAACAGATGCAGAAGTAGAAATAACAGGAACATACCCAAACTTTACATTAAACTTCACAATCCCACAAGGACCAACTGGCGAAGCTGCATAAAAACAAAAGGAGAATAGTTTAAACAAATTATTCCCTTTTTAAATGAAAAATATTTACTTAAATTTCCAACAATAATATAATAAAATTAATAAAAAATAAAAAGGTATTGATAACATTACAATTGAAGACTTATACATGTTATCTAATACCGGCATTGCTACTATTAAAGTAGCAGACAATCAATTATTATTCGTATATGAATAATAATAAGATATTAAGGTCGAGCCTTTTGGCTCTTCCTGTTATCAAGTATATCATAATTAAAAATAAATATAAACAAAGAATTGAAATTTAAAAACGATTTTTGTAAATAATGAAAATATAGTTTAAACAAATTATTCTCTTTTTCACATAAAATATTTACTTAAATTTCCAACAATAATATAATAAAATTAATAAAAAATAAAAAAAAGTATTGACTCTAACCTTAAGGTAAATGTTATATTTAACGCGGAAGTGAGGAATTGTATGATAAAAATAGGCGATTTTGCAAACATATTTAATGTTTCAATTAAAACAATAAGATATTATGAAAGTATAGGGTTAATCATACCTAAATATGTCGACATATACACAGGCTATCGTTATTTTGACGAAGATAATATCTACACAATGCAAGATATAATATCTTTAAAAAACCTAGGTTTTTCTTTAGAAGAAATAAAATATTTTACTAAAGACAGTATTAAAAGTAAAATTACAAATTATGAACAAGAAATATTAAATTTGCAAAACAGAATTAAAATCTTAAAACAATTCTCACTTCAAGAAGAGGGGAGAGATTTAAAAATGATTTTTGTAAATGATGAAAATGCAAAAGGAAAATGGCTTTTACTAGGAATAGCAGAAGATATAGACAAAGCAAAGGAAGAAAAATTCATTGAAGATAATGATTACATTATTAATGAATTATACTTACTTCCTAATGGAGAAGAGTACTGGGTAATATCTTGGACAAAAGATTACATATACATTGCTAATAGACCCAACCACTATGAAATTATAGATAATAAGCTATACTTAACAATAACAGACGAAATAGATCCTAAAAATTCTAAAGTTGTAGTTTATACTAATGTAGACCACAAAGACTATACTGTAGATGAAATTGGAATAAAAGATAACACTAATGTTGATTTTATTAGAGACGAAAAAATAGTTGGTACATGGAAAACAGTAGATTTAGTTAATAACATAGAAAGTTTTAACCCATTAAAATTACAAAGACCAAAAGACAAATTAATGCTAGAAAAATTAACATTTGATAATAATGGAAAAGTAATAGCTAATTATAAAAGTGGCAAAGTAGTAGACACTAAATACACTAAAGATTACGTTATTAATCTATGTAACAAAGATACACTAAGTAAATACACTTACAAAGAAATTTTAGGAAAAAAATACATCATAATAGAATGGAAAAGCGGAGACTATATTTTTGGTAAAGTCATAAATTGTTACTATGTTTTAGAAAAAGAAGAATAAATGATTAACCCACTTTAACTTAATATAGTAATAATATAAAAAGAAGAATAGTTGAAAAATTAATTATTCTCCTTTTTTATGCACTTTTTAACCTCATAAGCAATTTCTTTATCAGATAATTTTAAAGCAATAGCCATTTTAGCAAACGTATCTAAAAGTATTCTAAAAATTGTTTTTCTATCAATATTAGTAATCTTTTCTAACTGTTCTTGAGACAAATTGCATCTCTTTCTATATTCCCTTAACACACAATCACCTTAATTGAATTGTAGCAAGTTGCCACAATTTTACACTGACAAACATGCTCATATTAATTTTGCTCTAAAAAGAGTAAATAAATGATTTGTAACTACATCAATTTACTAAATTGTATTGTACATGATATAATTAAAAAGGTGGTATAAATGATTACTTTAAAATATAAAAATTTGTATGAAAAATTCATTAATCATTACAAAACAACACATGTAAATCCATGGCATAATATAAGTGAATTTGAATTAGAAAAACTTTATAATAATTTATCAAGCACAATGGACGTAATAGACGATTACACCTTTACTTACTTTATAAACTACATTATAAAAAGACTAAGTGCTACAAGTGATGCACACACAAAATTTGATAAAATGGAATGTCTACCCATTAATTTTAGAATATTTGATAATAATATCTTAGTAAATTACCCTAGTGAATTAAAAGGAAGCAAAGTAATATCAATAAACAACATAAAAATAGAAGAAATATTAAAAGAAATAGAAGAAGTAATAATATATGGAACATTAGGAAAAAGAAAATACGAACAAGAAAAAGCCTTATTTAATAAATTTATATTATTTGGCCTTCCATCATTAAGAAATACAGATAAATTAATATTTAAATTAGAAAAAAATGGAGAAATAATAGAAAAAGAATATGAAAAAGAAATAAAATATGATAAAGAATTATTTGACTACGAAAAATATAGATATGGCTCTATTGCAGATTATAAAATAGACGGAAAAACTTTAATTTACAATCATAAATCAGTCCAACCCCAATTTAAAGAAAAAATCGAAACTACAATAGAAAAATTAAAAAAAGAGGATTTAACAAATATAGATACAATAATAGTAGACATAAGAGGAAATACAGGTGGAAATTCCGGACTAAATAAAATAGTTATGGAATTTTTAGAAAATAATAAAGACAAAAAAATAATCGCTTTAACTGATTACAGAGTATTTTCTAGTGGAAGTTTATGCTTAATTGACCTAATCCGCTTAGGTGCTTTCACAATTGGCGAAGAAATAAGTACACCTTTTAACTGTTATGGAGAAACAAATAGAATAGAAATAGACGGTTATTATTTTTCAGTGTCAGCTTCTTATTTTAACCCAATGCTAAATTTTGGTGTTAGAACAAAAGAAGATTACATTAACAAAGTAAATGAAGAAATACTAAAGCCAATAATATATAAGCCAAATATTATAGTAGAAGAAAGAATGGAAGACTATATAAAAGGAAAAGACACAATACTAGAATATGCCTTAGAATATAGTGAAGTATTTAGAAGAAAAAATGCTAAATAAGACTGCATAAGGTGTCGCCAACTTCACTAGACGAACCCATAAGCAGTCAAAATAACTTTAAACTAATACCAAATTAATTAACTAAAAAACATGAGTTATCATAAAATAAATTAGTGATAATTATGAATAAATATAAAATATATGTATATGCAATATGCAAAAATGAAGAAAAACATATAAAAAGATGGTATGAAAGCATGAAAGAAGCAGACGGAATATACGTACTAGATACAGGCTCCACTGATAACTCAGTAAACCTCTTAAAAAGCCTAGGCGTTCACGTAACAGAAAAACATTATAATATTTTCAAATTTGACGAAGCAAGAAATGATTCACTAAAACTTATTCCAAACGATGTAGACATATGTGTCTGTACTGATTTAGATGAAGTATTTAATAAAAACTGGAGAAAAGAACTAGAAAACATATGGACCAAAGATACAGATAAAGTAAGATACAACTTAAACTTTACATTTGATGAAAATGGAAAACCACTAAGCACATACTATATTGGAAAAATACATAAAAAAGACTCATACACATGGACTCATTCCATTCATGAAGTATTAACATACATAAAACCAACCAAAGAAAACATAATAACAACAGACAAAATAGAAATAAATCACTACCCAGACAAAACAAAAGATAGACACTTTTACCTAAAATTATTAGAAGAAGCAGTAAAAGAAAATGACAAAGACGACAGAAACATGCATTATCTAGGAAGAGAATACATGTATAACAAAATCTGGGACAAATGTATAATAACACTAAAAAAACACCTAAAACTAAAATCATCCACTTGGAAAGAAGAACGAAGTGCCTCAATGAGATACCTTGGAAGAGCCTACATGGAAGTAGACGACTATAACGAAGCAGAAAACTGGTATAAACTAGCAATAAAAGAAACACCAAACATAAGAGAACCTTATATCGAACTAGCTAACCTTTACTATCAAAAAAAAGAATATGCACTAGCAATATGTTTCTTAGAAAAAGCAGAAAGTATAAAAAAGAAAAGTGAAACCTACATAAACGAAGAATATGCCTGGAACGAAACACTATACGACATACTAAGCCTTTGTTACCTAGGTATAGAAAACAAAGAAAAAGCAATAGAAAACATACTAAAAGCCTTACAAATAAACAAAAACAATGAAAGAATAAAAAATAACTATAAAATAATGATGGGTAAATAAACTCATCATTTATTTGTAAACAAAACGTAAAGAAATAAAAATAAAAGCGTTTTACAAGTCTCCCGTCGTATAAATAATTAGAGGGAAAAAATCTCTCTAGAAAGGAGACATATGAAAAAAATACCAAAAATATTACTAATACTAACACTATTTTTTCCATTAGTATTAAATGCACAAACAAAGGAGGTGAAAGAATATAGATGGTACACTCTAAAAGAAACGAATGTACACTTTGATAAAGACGTTGAAAATAATTGTGAATATTTTGACAAAAACGATTACATCTATAGTAACTGGGTATATTTAACAAAAAAGCCAAGTGAAGAAGAAGGAAGAATAATAGAAGAAGTAAATGAACCAATAAAAATACCAATCTACAATACATATAGAATAAAAATTTATGGCTTAGAAAACTACACAAGAAATGTATTACTAAACGAAATTGAAATATATGATAAAGACATGAATGAATTAAAAACAACATTTGTAAGAAGTGACATCCAAAAATCAGAAGCATTAAAACTATTAGATAAAGATTACTTAACTTCCGTCAGCGCACCAATGTACTTAAATTTAATACTAGATTTGCCACGAATTGTAGATTTAAGAGACTTAACTATAAAAATTACTTACAATAAAGAAGAACAAGACTTTTTTGGAATTGGCTTTAATTTCTATGTAAGTGAAAACTATTCAGAAATAATATATGCATCCTACATGAATGAAACCACAAAAGAATGTAATGATGAAGTTTGTACTCTTACAGTAAAACCTAAAAGCGACGAATATGACTTTAGTACAGACCTAGACATATATGCAATGACCTATAGATACAAAGATAAATACTATAAATGCTATAACCAAGAAAGAGTGTACGTTCCAGGCTACTATGAAAACTTAGAAGGCTTCATAAAAGATGAAGACAAATACAGAATTACAAAAACAAATGAAGAAATAAAAGAAGTAGTCAAAACCATAGAAGCAAAAAATGAAAACCAAGACAAAGAAACTCTAGAAGAAGAGGAAGAACTAAAAGAACTAGAAGAAACGGAAACAAACGAAGAAGAAACAAACATAATAGAAGAAACAGAAGAACATCGTCCTATCGCTCTTCTAACAGAAACAACCGAAACCAAAAAAATAAATAAACCACTAGTATTTACTCTCATATTTCTATCATTATCACTAATATTAACTGTAATATTATTAATTGTAAAAAAATGTCGAATGAAATAATTAGCTAATTTTGTCGAATTAGTATAAAAAATCCTTAAAATACACTATTATAAATTACGAGGTATGAAAAATGCTAAATATAAATATGGAATTTAAAAAAGGAATATTGTTTATAAGATTAGATGGACTATTAAATAAAAGAACAAAAGAAACATTCGATAACGATGTATTACCAGTAGTACTAGATAATGAACTAAAATACATTGTAGTTAACCTAGACAAAGTACTAGAAGTAGACACATACGGAATAGAATGTTTAAATGACTTAAACGACATAGTCGCGTCTTTTAACGGAAAAACTACTCTTTGTAGTCTTACAAACAAAAAAGTAAAACAAAAAATAGAAGAAAGTAAATTTATATCAAGTTTTTATGAAACAAATAACGAACTAACCGCGCTAGGGGTGATGAAATTATGAACGAAACATACGAAAACATAATATATGAAAATAAAAATTTAATCTACAAAATAGCATCAAAATACAGTGGCTACTACAACTTAGAAGATTTGTTCCAAGTAGGAGTAATAGGTCTAATAAAAGCCTATAATAACTATAATCCTAGTTTTAACGTAAAACTAAGCACATATGCTTACGACTACATAATTGGAGAAATATTAGAATATATAAGAACAGAAAGAACAATAAAAGTAAGTAGTGACACTTTAAAACTATTTAGATCATATCAAAAAACAAAAGAATTTTTAACAAACAGAGATAATCACGTTCCATCCCTTACCGAAATAAGCAACTTCATGGGTATAAACGAAAAAGAACTATCAGAAATCATAGAAAGATGCAACTACTGTCTAAGCTTAGATTCATTCCAAAAAGACGAAGACTTTACACTAGAAAAAGTAGTAGGGGTAACTTATGAAGACGAAATAGACAAAAAACTTGATATAAAAACTGAACTAGAAAAATTACCTGAAAACGAAAGAAAATTAATAGAACTAAGATACTTTAAAGACCTAACACAAAGTGAAACAGCACAGTACCTTGGAATAAATCAAGTTCAGGTATCTAGATATGAAAAATTAATACTAAAAAAAATGAATACAAAAATGATGTCATAAGTATAAAAACCAAATAACTCTCCATATTAATAAATGGTGAGTTATTTTGAAATTAAAAGAATATCAAAAAATAGTAAACAAAAACATAAAACAAGAAAACAAAATATTTAATGCACTAATATCTTTCCTAATAGGTGGACTAATAGGCTTACTTGGACAAGTATTTGTAACAATATTAGAAAACAAATTTTATATGCCACTAAGTGAATGTTACATGTACTTAATGATACTTTTAGTTACTATATCATCAGTACTAACAGGCCTTGGAATATTTGATGAAATAGTATCATTTTGTAAATGTGGTTTAATAATCCCAACAACAGGATTTGCTCACTCAATGACAAGTGCAGCAATGGACAATAACGAAGAAGGATTAATAAAAGGAATAGGCTCTAACATATTTAAGCTAACTGGAAGCATAATTTTATATGGTATAACCATAGCCTTCTTCCTAGCACTACTAAAAGGGGTGATAATGTGACACTAAAATTTAAAAAATCATACATAAAAAATTACTTTACCTTACTAGGAAGAAATGAATATAACGTAAACATAAAAGTAGATAAAAAACTAGAAGACTATTATAACTTTGAAAAAAGCATAGAAATAGCAGAAGCCTCATTTCAAATAAACTCTATAAAAGGTGTATTAAAAAAAGAAAATTTAAAAGAAAAAGATATAAATGTCCTAATAGGCGGAGACTTACAAAACCAAATACTAGCATCTAACTTTTCAGCAAGAAAATTTTCTATTCCATTTCTAGGCCTTTACAGTGCCTGTTCAACATTTACAGAAAGTTTACTAATAGGCGCAATGCTAACAAACATGGGTGTAGACAACATAATTGTAACAACAAGTTCTCACAACTTAGTAAGTGAAAAACAATTTAGATTTCCAATAGAATATGGCTCTTTAAAGAAAAAAATAAACACATTTACATCAACTGGAAGTGTAAGTGCACTCTTAACAAATCAAAAAACAAACATAAAAATTGAATCAGCCACAATAGGAAACGTAATAGATATAGGCTATAGTGATGTAAACAACATGGGAGCAGCAATGACACCTGCAGCAGCAAAAACAATATACGACCACTTAAATGATACAAACAGAAGTGTAGATTACTATGACCTAATACTAACTGGAGACCTAGGAATATACGGAATAAACATACTAAAAGACTACTTAAAAAAAGAATACAAAATAACTAAAGGTAACTTTATAGACGCAGGGTCTATACTATATGATACAAATGTCACAAAAAAAATCGCAGGTGGAAGTGGTCCAACATGCTTACCATTAGTACTATTTTCAAAAATACTAAAACAAAACTACAAAAAAATATTATTAGTAGGAACTGGATCCCTACATTCAAAACTAAGTGCTAACATAAACGAAAGCATCCCAGCCATCTCTCACGCTATAAGTTTGGAAGTGATTAAATGATTTACATAAACGCATTTTTAACATGTGGAATAATATGTGGAATAGGTCAAATAATCTTAGACAACACAAAACTAACACCAGGTCACTTAAACTCAATACTTGTTGTAATAGGTGCACTACTATCATTTTTTGGAATATACGACGTACTACTAAAAATAGCCGGAGCAGGCGCAAGTGTACCAATAACTAATTTTGGACACATACTATTTAAAGGAGCCTATGAAGGATTTAAACAAGACGGAATAACAGGACTACTAAATAACATATTATCTTCTACTTCTGGAGGATTATCAACAGCAATAATACTAGCATTCATTGTAGCAATATTCTCTAAACCTAAAAATTAACTAAAGATGTTGTAGTATCTTTAGTTTTTTGTTATAATCTTACGCTTGACAGTTTCAAAGAAACAAAATCTCCCAATCCTAGTATTTATAAAGGTTTGAGAAATTTTTTTCTTGTGTATCTAAAATTTTTTAAGTATTTATTTCATAGTCTGTTTTAAAACCACAAACGATACCTTGTATATTATATTTTCAGTAGTTATCAAATACTCACCATCAAAATATGAAATATTATCTTTGTAATCATTTAGTAATTCATTATATTTTTCTGTTTTTTGCAATTTATAAGTACAATCAATATCTTCATATTCATGACATTTATCATTTTTATCAACACCTATCGTATATGCACCTTTATCTGTAATTATGGTATCTGGCCATTGATTTTTTACATAATATAATACCTTTTCATCTTTTGGAATTTCAATTTTTCTATCATTTTGATTATAGAAGAAACTCCAATAAGTATCAGTTACTTCAGTACGCATATTATGGTAATAAAAATCATTGTTCATATATTTTGATATTATATCTTCAATATTATAAAATGATTTGATTTCATTATTATAAATTTTTACTATTTGATTATTATTATCAATAAATGTGTCAAAGGAATATACATTTTCAGGTATGTATCCTAAAAATTTGTATGTTTTTTCATCAGTGCTTAACAACTTACACTTTGTATCCGTTTCGCTAAACTTTTTGCTTGAATAAGTATAAATTCGTCCATTTGATATTATGTATTTTTTATTTACAAATGTAATGTTATCTAAATTACAATCTAAATTCAATTTTTTTAATGTATAATTTTTATTTTTAAGATTTGTCGTTTCAACCATTTGTTTATTATTTTTACAACCGGTTAAACCAAGTATCATAATTCCACATAGTAAAATAGATACAAATTTCTTTTTCATATCTTCACACCTCTAAATGATTAATATAAATATTGTACCAAATTTCTGTCGAAAAGTCTTTAGTTTTAAATCAAAAACTATTGCAAAATAAAAAGTGTTAGTTTATT
>CANQQR010000018.1 GCA_947626035.1 uncultured Bacilli bacterium
TTTTGGTAATGTTATTTCTCTTTTTTCTAAATCTATTTTTATATTTTCATATACATGTCCTTTATACTCACTTTTTATATAATTTGTTCTATAACTACTCTTTTTTCCTTTTTTCTTAAATTTTGGTTTATCAGCTTCTTTTCTATAATATTTTTTAAATCCATTATCTAAATCAAACACTGCACATCTTAAACTTATACTATCTACTTCTTTTAAAAATTCATATTCTTTATACATTGATGGTATTTCCTTTATTAAATCATAACAAGTTAATTTATTATTTTTTAATTTCTTATCTAACATTGTATTATAAATAAGTCTAGTACATCCAAATGTTTTATTAATTAATTCTATTTGTTTAAAATTAGGATACATTCTAAACTTATAACCTTTAATAATCTTCATAACCATCATCGCCTTTCTGATTTAATTGTAGCACACAAATATTCGACATACAAGTGTTTTTGTTATTTTTTTAATTTTTTTTATTTAGAACTTTGTTATTGTATAAGCAAAAGAAAAAAAGCAAATCATTGATTTGCTTTAGTCTTCAATTTGTACATATTTCTTTTCAGGTAATTCTTTTTTGTCTTCTTTTTTAGGTACTGTTAGAGTTAGTGTACCGTTTTTAAATGAAGCTTTTATGTCTTCTGTAGTGATTTGTTCTCCTACATAGAAACTTCTTGCACATTCTCCAAAGTATCTTTCTCTTCTTACAAATTTACCTTTTTCTGTTTCTTCGTCTTCTTTATTCATAGAAGCGTGTACTGTTAGATAGCCATCTTCTACTTCAATTTTGATATCATTTTTTTCATAACCAGGTAAATCTACTACTATTTCATAATTTCCTTTGTGTTCTTTTATGTCTGTTCTCATTATTTTGTTTTCATTTTTTGTAAAGAACGGATCATCGAACATATCCTCTAAAAGATCAAAACTATTTCTTTTTGGTATCATGAACATATTAATCAACTTCCTTTCTTTATGTGTTATCACTTAAGGTAGCACATTATATATATTTAATAATACCCATAAAAAGTAAAATTATTACTTTTTACAATTACATTGTAGCACTTAAAATTAGCACTGTCAATACTAGAGTGCTAATTTTTTTGAATTTTATTTTGTTAATGTTGTTTCTTTGTATTTTAGACTTTTTTCTTTTTTGTTATATTCTAAAGTTATTGAATCTCTTGAATAGTAATAGTAGTAGTAATTTATGACTACTTCTTTTGTGTCTTTGTTGTATACCCATTCACAGTTTCTTGCGTTATTTACTATGTTTTTTAGTTTACATGTTCCGTCTTCGTTTATTGTTATTTCATATCTTTTTGAAGTGTATGTTCCAGGTATGTTTTTTTCTTCATTTGTTATGTAGTTAAATAATCTTATTATTCCTAATAATAGTATTATGATAGCTAAGCCTACACCAGCATACCCTACATATTTATACATAGATTTTGTTAGTATGTTTTTGTTTTCATATTCATTTTCTATTTTACTTTTATCGTTTGTTATTAGTTCTTTTACTTTGTCTTTAAATTCTTGGTTGTTCCATGTCATAAATATTATTGGAAATGCTTGATATTGGTGGATTATTACTGTTCTAAAGATATAAAATAAGTTTATTGTAGTTACTTTTGTTATTTTTTCTAGTGGTACTGTTGTTTCTGTTCTTTTGAATGGGAAGTAAGATTCTTTGTATACTTCTTTTTCAGTTACGCAAAGAATAGTTTTTACAGCACATTTATAAATCCAGTTTAGTATTAGATAGATTAAAGCAGTTATGAGTATGAATATTAATTCTTCTCCTACTCTTAGAAAGAAATGATAGTTTAGGCTTCCTATGTCTCCGTTAAATATGTTGCATGTTCCTTTTATAAAGAATAAGATTAATATTATTAGATATATTTTATCTAGTACTGATATAAATAGTACTCTTGATGTTACTAATGGCTTTTTGGTTTTCTTTTCTTCCTCTGGTTCTTTTTTGTTAAGGGTAGATACTTTTTCTAAAATTTCTTTTTTTCTTTTTAAAATTTCTTCTTTCATTTAACACTCCTCTTTTCCTAAAGAAAACATATTTCTTTATTGATTTTATTGTAATTTTTAGAACTAATATTGTCAATAATTAATGTTATATTTTGGTATTAATTATGCACCGTTCACTTATTTTTTTAGTAATACACAAAAGCTTTCTATGTGATGAGTGTTTGGGAACATATCTAGTAGTGTTATTTTGTCTAATTTGTAGTTGTTTAGAAGTTTTAGGTCTCTTGCTAATGTTATTGGGTCACAACTTATGTATATTATTTTTTTAGGCGATAATTCTTTTATTACATTTATAGTTTGTTTGTCCATTCCTGTTCTAGGTGGGTCTGTTATTATTAGGTCTATTTTTTCATGTATGTTTTTTATTTTATCTTCTACTTTTCCTAGTATGAATTTTATTGATGTAGCATTATTTAATTCTTTATTTTTAAGAGCATTTTTGTGTGAGTACTCGTTTACTTCTATTGAGTAGACGTATTTTGCTTTTTTGCTTGCTACTATACTAAGTGTTCCAACACCACTATAGAGGTCAAGACAAGTTTCACATGTGTCTATGTTTTCTTCTAGTAAGTCAAATATTTTACTGCAAATATAGTGATTTACTTGAAAGAATGATAAAGCATCAACTTGGAATTTTAGGTTGTTTATTTCTTCTATCATTGTTTTGTTATTTAGTGAAGTTATTATTTCTTTGTTTTGGTTTTCTCTTATTATTATGTCTTCTTTTATTTTACTTTTTTTTATATAGTCATTTATTTCTTTCATTACTAGATTACATTCTTTTATTTCTATTATTTCATTTGTGCCTTTTTTGTAGTAACCTAGTTTGTCTTGATAGTGTAAAGTTATTTTATTTCTATAGTTATATATTTTATCACTTTTTATTATTTCAGGTTCTATTAGAATTTGTGCGTATTTTTTTAGTATTGTTTTTACTTTTTCTTTTTTGTAGTTAAGTTGAGTTTCATACTTCATGTGCATTATGTCGCATCCACCACAGATATTATAGTATTTACATTTAGGTTCTATTCTATTGTCACTTACTTTTATATAACTTGTCACTTTTGCTTCGTTATATTTTTTCTTTTCTTTTGTTAATTTTATTTCTACTTCTTCGTTAGGTAAGGTATTTTCTACAAATGTTACTTTACTATTTAATTTACATATTCCTCTTCCTAAGTCGTCTAATTTTTCTATTTTTACTTTCATATGTTCTCCTTTTTTATATTATATAACTTTTTTTATTAATTTTAAAATGTTATAATTTATTTAGAGGTAATAGTTATGGTTAATGATGTTTCATATGAGGATTTAAGAGTTAAGGAAAGCAATATTAGAGAAAGTTTATTAAATAAATATAATAGTTTAAATACTTATGAGGAAAAACTAATTTTTTTATATAATGTCATTTTGAAAAGTCAAAGATATTATTATGAATATACAAAAAATGAATTATGTAATGAGGATGCTTTAGATAAGTTAATTAATAAATTAAGGTCTACTATAATAAATAATGAAAGTGATTTTATAGATTTTATTAATGACAATTTAATTATTCCGTCTAATAGTGGACATTTAAATTTATCTCCAATAAAAATTGTTGGACAATTAAATAGTACTAGTAGTAATAAAAAAAATATTAGTTATCAAGTCTTAAATAATACTTTAATTTTGTCTGTTACATCATTTAGTAGAAAGTATTTAAACGAAGCAGAAGCAGTTTTTAGTGAGATTAAAAGTGTTTTAGAAACAAATAATGTTGATAATATCATTATTGATATTCGTGGAAATAATGGCGGTACTGACGAATTTTTTAAGTATTTTAGTATATTTTTTAATCAAGATATTACATTTGAGGAACATTATAAAGACTTATTTACCGATACTGAATATCATTACAAAAACACAGTTATAACAAAAGGAACTGATAAAAGTTATAGTAGATATATTTTAACTGATGAAAATGTTTTTTCTACTGCTGATACATTTGCAAGAATTTGTAAAAGTGGCCATTTTGCAACTTTGGTTGGTTCTAAAACAAGGGGTGAGGGTTATGGAAGTTCTATTATTAGTTTACCAATTTTAGAAAATAATTATAGTGGTAGACTTCTTAATGGTCAAAATGTAAATGTTAATGGAATAAATTTAAATTTTCCTATTGACGTTCCTTTAAATGAAAATGGTTTAATTGATTTTGATAATCTTTATAGCACTTACCCTGATATAGCAGCACTAGGCAAAGATGCTTTGGCTGTTGTTTTAGATTTGATTGAGATTAATAGGACTAAAAATTATTAATGTCTTTAAGCTGGCTTTATGTTAAATTAAATAAAATTAAAAACATCTATATGTGATATATGTACTCATTAAAGTGTATATCAGTATTTAGATGTTTTATTATATAACTTAAAAAGGTACAAATCAATTGTACCTAATTTTATTCTCTTAATCAAACATGTTTGTATTAAAAGTTATTTGTTGTTCTTCGTCTTCATTAAATATATCTTCTCTAAAGTCATTAGTGCTACGTTTTAGTTTAAAGTATATTTCTTTTCTTATTTTTGCACTAGCTTTATAAGATTTGTCATTATTTTGAGTGTCTTCTACTAAAGCGTCATACATTTTTTTAGCATATTCGTCAACATTAATGTATTTAAGATATTTTATTTTTTCTTCTGTTTCTTTAAATCTACCTATTTTATAGTCGTCTATTGTTTTGTATTGTCCGTCAGAGATTTTTGTTATTGCCATGTCGTCAGATTTAAATTTAACATCGCCTAAATTTGGATTACCATTAGCGTCGTTTGGTTTTAGTAGACTTTTGTAAGTTTTTTGTATTTTGTAGTTAATATTGCTTGCGTATTCGACGAAGCCTTCGTCATAGCCTTTATAGCCTAGCATTTCATATGAGAACCATTTTAATGAATATGAGTCTGGTCTTCCATCTGGGTTGTTTGGTTGGTACCAGTGAACAATGTCTATTCCTTCTCCACCATAGGAATTATCGCCTCTTGATGATGTAGTTGTTACGTTTGTGTAAAGCATTATTCTATTTTTTATTAAGTCATTTATTGTTGTTAATTTAGGTATGTCTTCTAATTCACTTAGGCGAGTATATTGAGTGATTAGTCTTGCTCTGAATTTTGCATATTCGTCGTCTTTATAGGTTTTGCCAGTGAATTTTTCAGGTTCTTTGTCAAAGTTATGTGATTCTCCATCAATTGTTGCGAATTGTTTGTCTTCATTTGGGTAAGATATTTGAATACCAAGAGTTTGTTGTTCTTCTTTTGTTAGTTTTAGGAAAGCCATGGCTTCTATGTAGTCTAGGACATAGATTGAGTTAAACATTCTGTTATAGTAACTATAAATTTTGTCTTTGCTGTTTATTCTTTCTGGTGTTAGGTTAGTTGCAACTTCTGTATCTTCTTTATAGTTTATAGATAAATTCATTACTATACCCATTCCAAATTTTTGCATTAGGAATTCGTCAGCATAGTCTTCTCCACCTGCATCATATCTTCTTTCGTTGTCTTTTAAGAATAGTCTTGCATCTAAATAGTGAGCGGATTCGTGTGACCAAGTTGCCCATGTAGGGTGTCCTGCATCGATTTTTCCATCATTTTTTATATCACTGTCCATGAAGCCTGCGACATTCCATTCTATTCTGTCTCCCCAGTTACCTGCATTTACCCCATAGCTAGCTGGCCAAATGTTTACTACTTCGTCAAAGTTTTTGTGGAATGGTTCTTCTGTGGTGTATGGGTTATTGTATATTGAAACCCCATTTTCATTTTTTGTTGTTCTTTTGTCGACTTGGTATAAGTGTATATTATTAAATAGGTTTTCGTCTTCTAGTATGTTAATTGCTGTGCTATAGTATGAAGATATTCTTTCTATATAAACTTGCATTCTATTTTTAAAGTTTTCAAGTTCTGTTGGGTCAGTTGGATTAGCCATGTAAACTCTTTGAGAACCTATTGTAAATTGAGCGGGTGCTGATATTATGTAAGTAGAAGATTCTGGTAGTGTTAAAATTGGTAAAACGTAGTTATATACTGCATAACTATCTCCATTATATTTAGCGTCTTCATTACTAAAGTGATCCCATAGTGTGTACTCTATTTCTTCATGGTTTTCTATTGGTATTTCAACTAATATACCTTTAAATTGACTTTTAATCCAGTCATTCATGTTTATATCACTTGTGTGGGTTACTATATATTCTAGGAAGTTAGATATACGAGTTAGGTTAGTGTAACCGCTTAGAAGATTTTTATATACTGCACCAGTAACATTTGTGTTAAAGTTAGTACCTGTTCCGTCTCCCATGTATAAGTCTATGATTTTTTCTAGAGTTAGGTTTTCGTTAAAGCCTTTCATATTATACATTACAAAGTCATATAGTTTCATACCGTTTATGTCTAAATCATAGAAACGTCTAAAATAGTTATATACGTATAATGCTTTTTCAATTTTTTTGTTTTCTTTTACTTCTCTTTCGATGTAACTATTAATGTCTATATCATTTGTTGTGTTTGTGTAATTACTATTAGATAGGTATTTTAGTACAAAGTCTTTTAGTTCGTTTTTTGTTGTTTCGTTATAGAAATCACGGTAGATTCTACTGTCATTATTTGTGGTTAGTATGTCTAGGTTGTTTGTGTAGTCTAGGCCTTTTAGGTAGTTTGTTAAGTTGTTTACTACTTGAGAAGATGCGTTTATTACGTAGTTGTTATAGTTATAGTCTAGATTTAATTCATTAATTTTATATGTTGCTACCATGTCATATGTTTTGTCGTAACTTACGCTATATTCTTTTTTGTTTCCACTTTTGAATATTAGCTTTATTTTATCTATTGTTTTTGGGTTATCTGTGGTTAGGTAAGTTACTATGTTGTTATTTTTGTCTATTGGTATTATGTGATAGATTTCGTCTTCTATTAATAATTCGTTATTAGTTATGTTTGCTAGTTCTATTATTTTATTTTTATCATAGAATGGCATTAGTTTTGATAGGTTTTTGTATAACACTTCTTTTTCTTTTTCATAACCTTTTATATTTTCAAAATCAGATTTGTTTTCCATTAGTAGTGTTGGTAAAGTGTTTATTGAAGTGTTGTTTAAGTTCCAGATTGATTCGTCAAATTTTAATTTTGTTTTAAATAAGTCAGTGTTAATTTCATTTGATGTTACTTTGATTATGTTATCAGGTAAGTTATTTACTAGAGTGTCACTTACGAAATAGTTAGTGTCTTTATTTTTGTTATCGTTAGATATTATATTTGTAGCGTTGTTAATGCTTATGTTGTTTATTATTGTGTTGTTGTGTGAGTTTGTTGTTAAAATTCCACTTACTAATTTGTAGTCGTCTCCATAAGGGTAACCAAAGTTAATTTTAGTGTAGTTGTTTTCTATAGTGCAGCCAGTAGCCATTCCGATTAAGCCACCACGGTAGTTCCAGCCAGTTGACATGGAACCGATTACGTATGTGTTTTTAACTGTTGTGTTATTTGCATAGCCGATTAGGCCACCTAGTTGTTGAGTCATACCTCCACCAGGGAAATTAAAGTCAGTTACTTTGCATCTTTCTATTGTTGAGTCTGTTACTGAACCTAGTAAAGAACCTGATCTTTCTGTGGTGTTTTCTTTAATCATGTGATGCATAAATACTTCTTTTATTTCTTCTTTAGTTACTGTATTTGCTAGAGTGCCTTTCATTGTACTTCCTGATAATGTTATGTCTTCTAATTTTAGATTTTCTATTTTACCATTACTGATGGTGTCAAATAATGGTTTTGTTAAATTTTTAATAGTGTGACCGTTTCCGTTTAAGTTACCACTGTAGTCTTTTATGTAATAGTCAGTGTTTACTGAGTATGCACTTGCGTCGTAGTCTCTTGTTAATTCTACGTTAGCACCTAGTTCTAATTCTTCTAATAAAGCTTTAAATGCACTTGATGGATGAATTTCATTTGTTACTTTACCGTCTTCTTTTATTTTTCCAAAATTTATTCTTGCATCAATGTTGTCGTCTATATCACTTATTGTTAAATATTCATTATCTAAAATTAGTATTAGGTGGTTATCTATAATTTTTGTTTCTTTAATTTTAGTACGGACAGTGGACATATTTTTCATGGTGATTTCAATAAAATATGAGTTTAGGTCTTGGTCTAGTTCATTTTTAGATGTTTCGTCTATTAGTGTTATTTCTTTTGTACCATTTTTTTCAGTTGATTTATATAAGTTAATGTCGTTTATGTCTTTTAGTGCGATGTTTTCTGTGTTTAGAGATATTGTGTCTTTTAAAAGTGTAACATTTTCGTGATAGTTTAGGCTATTCTTTGTTTTGTCAATGTCTCTATCAAACGCTACTAGTACTTCGATATAGTATTTAAGTGTATTGTCTTCACGGTTAAATGTGAATTCTTTTGTTAGTTCTTCATTATATACTACATTACCTAATTCGTCAGTTATTATTACTTTTCCGTTATTTATTAGGGTATTATCTAGGTCTTTTAGGTCTAGTGTTATTTTGACTTTATTAGTTAGGTCTCCATATGTAAAGTCGTTAATTGTAGGAATATCTTTTAAGACTTCATATGTGATATTATAAGGCTCATTTAGTGTTACTTTTTTGCCGTTGTTTAGTAGAATATCAGTAATTGTTAGTTCTTTTCTTCCAGAATTATGGCTTGTGTTTAGGATTAATTCGTAGCCTGATGTTAGTTTTGTTATTGTATATTCTTCATTGTCTATTATTAATTTTTCAGGTATTAAATCTAAGTTTTCAGCTATTCCAGTTATGTCTAAGTTGATTTTTATTTGTTCATTTTTTTCAAAATATTCATTGTTGTTTTCGTTTATGAATGTTACATTTTTTATTTCAATTTTGTCATAGATTTCTTTTTCATATAAGCCATATTGAAGTTTTAGTAATTCTTTATTTGTTATTGTGTTTTTATCAGGGTCTTCAGGTAATGTGTCTGTGTCTAGGTCATAGTTTCCATTAAATGTTAAGTCTAGGTTTTCGTCTTTTTTGAAGCCTTTTAATGTTATTGTGTTGTGTCCTGGTTTTATAGGTTTAGAAATTCCATCTAAGTTTATAGTGCCACTGTTAAAGTCATTTTCATTTTTTGTAGCGTTTTTGTCTAAAGTTAAGTCGAAATCAAATGTTGCTTCGTTTTTATTATAGTTATCAGTTATTTTTAAGTTTTCTATTTTAGGTACGTCTTTTAGTACGTCTATTGTAAGTTCTTTTTCTTTTACTGAGTACATATCGCTTTTTGTCATGTTGTAGTAACCACTTATGCCTAGTTGAACTCGGTTAGCTTTTATTTTTATAATTCCTGATTCGTCTGGTACGTTAAGGTTTGCTCTTACTAAGTAATCTGTGTATGTATCGTCTTTCCAATTGTTTACTGTGCTTACTGAGTAATTTAGTCCGTTTATTGTTATTGTTTGTAACTGGTTATATCTTCTTCCGCCGTATTTATTTGGGGCTATATTTTTAATGGTATCGCCTACATGAACTTTGAATATTACACTTAGGTTTTTTTGGCCTTTAGTTGGGTAGTTGTTACCGCCTTCGATGTACATTTCAGAAATATATATGTCGTCAGATGTTGTTACAAGTATTTCTTGTTCTTTTAGACTAATATTTGTGTATTTATAGCTATCTGATAAGTTATAATCAGCTAGGACTTTGACTGTGTAGAAGCCATCTTGATTGTTTTTATAAGATAATGATGTTTGTGAATTTTGTCCTATTTTTAATTCTTTTTTTGTTATTTCTTTTTTGTCTACTATTTTATTGGTAGAGTCAACTAATACAATGGTTAATTTGTTAGTGGATTTAGAGTCGTCTATTAATTTGTATGTTACGTTAATGTTTTTTTCTGTGTGATTATCAGAAAGAGTTAGTGTTTCTATTTTTGGTGCATCTTTTAAAACTGTGTAAGTTAGTGTATTAGCTTTATAGTCTTGATTATTATAGAATGTTTTTAGACTACTTAATCCAACATTGTTTAAAGTTACTGTGTGCATTCCAGGTGTTGTACTTGCGCCTGTTAATTCTACTTCGTAATTGTTACCGTCTATTTTGGTAATATGGTAGTCAGATGTTGTTTCTTTTGTTGTCATATTAGCTGTCACTATTTGCGCATTTCGGTTGTTTTCACTGTTAAATGAGATTATTGGTGTTTCATTAGGAGCGATTACGTCAGTAATTGATACGTCTTTTAAAGTGAAATTATAGTCTCCGCCAATTGTAAATGCTTCTGTAAACATGTCTTGGTTATTATATGTATTTTTATTATCAGATGTTTTACTATCTAAATCATAGTTACCAATTATTTTTACAACGTATGTTTCTCCATCATTAGCATCAAACTTAATTGTTGTTTTGTCTTTATTTACGTCTACACTTTTGATTTTTTCTTCGTCTTTATAGATAGTAGCTGTTCCATCTATAAATGCATCGTCTTTGTCTTCTAGTTCAAAACTTAGTGTTTGTTTTTTATCATCTAAGTTGAATTTGTTTACATAAGGTGTGTCTTTTAGTATTTCTTTTGTAATTTTTAGGTTTACTTTTTCTGTTAAGCCATTGTTTAATACTACTTCTGCTATTTCAAATGTATATTTACCAGCTTTTTTAGGTGTTTCTAATTTGATTATGTAAGTATCATTGTTTAGGGTTACGTCGTAATAATTATCAGAAATTTTAACTTGTTTTATAGTTATGTCTTTTTTATTTATGTCTGCTTTAAATTTAAGGGTTATTTCTTCGCCTTTTGTTATGTAATTTTCTTCATCACTTTTTTCTTCTAGTTTAACTTTTATGCTGTTATTTATTTCTGGTACTAGACTTGCTGGGTCTTTTACGTCCACTATTCCGTCGTTATTTACGTCATTATTAAATTTTATTTCTGTTGTATTGTTGTTTTCTGTTTTTGAATCGTTATTAGTGTTATCGTTTTGGATGTCTATTAGATAGTCTATTATGGATTTTGCATCATTATAGTCTTTTACACCATCGTTATTTACATCTTTCTTTTTGTCGTTAAGGAAGAAAGATAAACCGATTACAATCATTAATAATATGTCAATGATGGCTAAGGCAATGAATGCTTTTTTGTTTTTTCTATTATATATGTAAGAACATATTGTTATTATTGTTAAAATTAATGTGATAATTGAAAGTGTTATTAAGAAAGGGGTTGTGTTTAGTGTTTTTATTATGTTTTCTTTTTCTTCTTTAATTTTGTTTTCTTCGTTTACTTGAATGGTTTCCCCAGGTTTAGCATCACGAGTTACTGTTACTTTTACTGAAGACGTATCAAAGTTTATGTTATTTTTTCCGTCAGAAGCTTTTATTCCAGTTAATGCTATAGTAGTATCTCCTACATTTGTGTCTTCTTTTACTTTTAGATGCACATTAAAAAGTTCAGTTGTTAGTTTACCTGATTTGTTGATAATTCCAAATTTGTTATTTTTAGAGTTATATGAGATGTCCATTTTGTCTTTGTCTATGTCAAAATTAGAGTCATCTATTTTTTCAAATATGTTTTTGTCATATTCTAGTGATGCTAAGACAGCATAGTATTCATTATCATTTGGTATGTTTACACTTATGGTTATTTCGTCTCCTACTGTTAGTTCTGTTTTGTCAGTTTTTAATTCTACTTTTGTAGTAGCAAAAAGATTTAAAGGGAATATGATAAGCATTAATGTTAGTATTAATAAACTTTTTATTTTGTTCATTTATATTTACTCCTTTCATAATAAACTCATATTTTATTATTTATATAAGTATTTTACTAAATTTATTATGAAAAGTCTATTTAAATACAAGCAATTTTTAGAACATTTATATGTGGTATAAATATTATGTTTTAAGTAAATATTATTAATATGAATATTAGTGAGTTAATAAAATATTTAGAAAATTTACAGAAAGATATGCCTGACATTATTATTAGGAAAATTAAGGTTGGGCTTTTTAAGTATGTGTATGTTATTGTGGACCAAACTGTTAGTAGTAGTGATAGGGTTAATGATTTTGTTTTAAAGTTTTTTAGTAATAAGAGTATTTTTGGTAGTAGTTTTAAAAATTTTAAGAATGCTATTATTTCTAATATTCCTGCGATTAATTATAAGAATGTTAGAAGTAAAGATGAGTTGGTTGAGTTTCTTTTTAGTGGGTTTACTATTGTTATTTATGACGGGGAGGTTTCTGCTTATGAAACTAGGGGCGAATTAGATAGAGGTATTAATGAGCCTAGTAGTGAGCCTGTTGTTAGAGGACCAAAAGATAGTTTTACTGAGAATTATGAAAAGAATATTGGGCTTATTAGGAAGAGGCTTAAGAGTGAGTATCTTGTTTTAAAAGAGGTTACTGTTGGGAAAGAGTCTAAGAGTAAAGTTGGGATTATGTATATGTCTAATATTTGTGAAGATGAGTTAAAGAATGAGGTTATTAAAACTTTAGAGAATATTAATATAGATGGTGTTACTGATGTTAATAATTTTAAGTCTTATATAGATAATAATAATAGGTTTACTTTTTTTCCTACTTGTTTATATACTGAAAAGCCTGATGATGTTTGTAGGTATTTGTTAGAGGGAAGAGTTATTGTTACTATGGATAATAGTCCAAGTATTTTAATTGCGCCTACGTTTTTTATTGATTTTTTTCATAATAGTGAAGATTATTATCATAAGCCTTTTTTTAGTAGTTTTATGAGGATTGTTAGGTTTGTTTCATTTTTTATTGCTATTGTTACCCCTGCTTTGTTTATTGCTATTGTTACGTATGATCAAGAAATTATTCCAGTTAGTCTTCTTATTAATTTTGCTGAGCAGAGAAATAATGTTCCTTTTCCTGTTATTATTGAAGCGTTTCTTCTTATGTTTACTTTTGAGCTTTTGTATGAGGGAGATGCTAGGACACCTGTTAATAGAGGTACTAGTTTGTCGATACTTGGTGCTTTAATTTTGGGAGATGCTGCTGTTCAAGCTGGGCTTATTTCGCCTATTATGGTTATTGTGGTTTCTGTTAGTGCGATTAGTAGTTTGATTTTTACTTATTATGATATTCAGGGTTCTATTAGATTTTGGAGATATTTACTTATGATTAGTTCTGCTTTATTTGGTATTGTTGGGTTTGTTGTTGGATTTTTAATTCTTATTATTAATTTGTGTTCTGTTAAGACTTTTGGTAAGCCTTATACTTTACCAATGCTTCCTTTCCTTAAAAATGAACAGGCGGATGCAGTTATTAGAAGAGAGATTAAGCATATTAAAAAAAGGCCTACGTATATAACAAAAAAGAATGTTATAAGGGAGGATTCTAAATGAAAAAATTGTTACTTTGTTTTGTTATTTTGTTTATGTGTAGTGGATGCTATAATTATACAGAGCTTAATGAACTTGGTATTGTGAGTGCTTTATCTATTAGTAAGAAAGATAAGGATTATTTAGTTGATATGCAGATTATTAATATTTTAGAAAGTGGCGAAAATGGGCTTACTGAGAGTCCTATTACGGTTATTAGTGGGTCTGGGCCTACTTTGATGGATGCGATTAGAAGTATGAATTTAAAGAGTTCTAAGATATTTTTTTCTCCTGATGTTGAGTATGTTATTTTAGATAAGTCTGTTATAAAGGATGATTTAGATGATGTTGTTGATTTTTTGGCAAGAGATACTAAGTTGTCACTTAATTTTTTGGTTGTTACTTCTTTAGAGAATTCTGGTAAAGATATTTTGTCTAGTTTGTCACAGTTTAATATTAGTTCTGCTAATAATTTAGCTAGTATTGTTAGTTTGAGTGAAGAAAGGTATGGGGCTTCATATTCTCTTAATTTTTTAGAGTATTTGAGGGTTTATTTAGAAAAGGGTGTTAATCATGTTTACCCTAATGTTGTTATTAAGAATGATAGTAAGAAAAGTGATAATATTGATGATTTAAAGGAAAGTGATGCTGATAGTTATATTGAGATAGATAATTTGGTTACTTTTAATAATAAAGGGGAAGCTACTATTTTAGATAAGAGTGAAGCGTTTGGTTATAATTTTTTAAAGAATCATATTAAAAATGCTACTATTAGTGTGTCATGTGGGAAAGATAAGTATTTTGCTATTGAGACTCTTAAAAGTAATTTTGCTTTTGATGGGATTAAGGGTAATAAGTTAAAGATTAGAGGCGAGATTACTGGGGAGATTGTTTATTATGGGTGTGACGGAGATGTGGATGATAAGAGTGTTTTAGAGGAAATTACTGATAGTTTTAAAAGTGAAGTTAAGAGTTATGTAAATGATACTGTTAGTTTGGCTAAAGATACTAGGAATGATTTTATTGGGATTGGTAATTATATTTATAAAAATGAGCATGATTATTTTGATTTTGATAAGGAAGACTGGGATAGTTTAGGGTTAGTTAATTTGGATTATGATATAAGTATTAAGGCACATCTTTCTAAACAAGGTAATTTGAAAGGAGATATAAAGTGAATAAGTTTAAGTTAAGTAATTTAAGTTTTTCTTTGATAGTTATTTCTCTTATTAATTCTACTATACTTGGTATTATTATTCCATTTATGATTAATAATGCTAAGACTAGTGTTTTTATGAGTTTGGTTTATGGGTATTTTATTGGGATTTTTATATTGTTTTTGTTTTTAAAGATTTTTAATTTTTTACCTAGTAAGAATATTTTTGAGAAGATTAGTAGTGTTTGTTCTTCTTTTGTTAGTAAAATTCTTTATTTTATTATTGGAATTTTGGTTTTTGGTATGGCTATTTTGATTTTTTGGAGACTTACTACGTTTATTTCTAATGAGTTTTTAATTGATACGCCTACTATTTTGATTGCGATTTTATTAATTTTACCTATTATTTATTTACTTATGTTTGATTTTGATGTGTCTAGTCGTATTGCTAGTTTTAATGTTTTTACTGGGTTTTTGATGATTGTTTTTAATGTTTTGGCATTAAGAAGTAATTTTAATATGGAGAATTTTAAGCCTATTTTGAATAATGATTTTGTTCATTTAAGTAAGAGTAGTATTATATTTGCTTTGTGTTATTTTGCACCTTTGTTTTTGACTTTGGTTATTCCTAAAGATTGTATTATAGATAATAAGAAAACTAGTAAATATCTTTTTGTAAGTTATAGTGTTTCGTTTTTTGTTATAAGTTCTATTATTTTTACTGTTTTAGCTGTTATGGGTATTAGTGTTAGTTCTTTGTATACTTATCCATCTTATGTTGTGTTAAAGGCTATTAATGTTTTGAATTTTATTGAGAATATTGAAAATGTGAGTATTATTGTTTTACTTCTTTTTATGAGTTATACTGTTTCGTTTTGTTTTTTGTATTTGAAAAAATTGATTTTTTATTCTTTTAGGACAAGTGAAAAAAATTCTGTTATTTATAGTATTTGTTTTTTGGTTATACCTACTCTTTCTTTTATTATGTTTAGTTTGCCTTTTGAGGGGTTTTTAAATATGGTAGATATGGCTTATGTTATAGCTGGAATTTATTTTTTACTTATTTTAGTTAGTTTGTTTATATTGTTTATTGGGAAAAGAAAAAAGGTAAATTATTAGTATAGTTTACCTTTATAGTTTTTCATTATTTCTAAACATTCTTGTTTGTCTAATTTTTTTAAGTTTAGTATGGTATTTTTTCCTTTTATAAAGTCATATATGTCTTTGTCTTTGAAGCCTACTTGAGCTGCGTCTTCTTTTGTGCATCCATAGTATACTTCTTTTATGTTGGCCCAGATTATTGCACTTAGGCACATTGGACATGGTTCACAGGTAGTGTATAGTATGCAGTCACTTAGGTCTATTGTGTTTAGTTTTTGACACGCTTCTCTTATTGCATTTATTTCAGCATGTGCGGTTACGTCTTTATTTAGTAGTACTTCATTGTGTCTAGATGAGATTATATTACCTTTTTTGTCTATTATTACTGCTCCAAATGGGCCTCCATCTTGGTTAGTTATTCCTTTTATCATTTCTTCTTTTGCTAAGTTTAAATATTTATTCATTTGTTTTCTCCTTTATTTGTAATTTTTTGTTTACTTTTAGTAGTCTTAGTGAGTTTAGTACTGAGATTATTGTTACGCCTACATCTGCAAATACTGCTTCCCACATGGAAGACGCGCCTAAGGCTATTAGAGTTAGTACTAGTATTTTTACTAGTATAGCAAATATTATACTTTCTTTTACTATTTTCATTGTTTTACGTGATAAGTCTATTATGTTTATGATTTTGGTTAGTTCGTCTGTCATTATGACTATGTCTGCAGCTTCTATCGCACTGTCGGAACCTAATTTACCCATTGCAATTCCTACGTCTGTTATGGCTAGGGCTGGAGAGTCATTTATTCCATCTCCTACAAATGCTATTTTACTTCTTTTTGGTTTGTTTTTTAGTAGTTCTTCAAGTTTTTCGATTTTATTTTGAGGTAAGAGGTTTGCATATATTTCGTTTATTCCTAATTCTTTTCCAACAGAAGTGCCATTTTCTAATGTGTCGCCTGTTAGCATTATTATTTTTTTGATATTTTTTTGTTTTAGTTTTGTTATTGTTATTTTTGCATCTTCTTTTATTTCGTCAGTAATTAAAATGTTACCTTTGTAGTTTTTATCTATTGCTATATGTAAAAGTGTTCCAGCTTCTTTATCTTTTTTATATTCTATTTTATTTTTTTCCATTAGTTTTTCGTTTCCAATTATGACATTGTGGTTATTTATTTTGGCTTTGATACCAAGGCCTGGAAGTTCTTTTATTTCTTTTATTTTGGTTTCGTCTATTTTTTTATTGTATGCTTTTTTTATGGCTATTCCTATTGGGTGGGTTGTGTAATTTTCTATATGTGCAGCATACATTAGCAGTTCTTCTTTTGTTATGTTTATTGGGTTTATTTTTTTTACTTTAAATATTCCTTTTGTGAGTGTTCCAGTTTTGTCAAATACTACTGTGTCTATTTTTGATAAGTTTTCTAAGTAGTTACTTCCTTTTACTAATACACCCATTTTACTAGAGGCACCTATTCCACTAAAGAAGTTTAGAGGAATTGATAGGACTAATGCACATGGACATGATACTACTAGGAATGATAAAGCACGGTAGATGCAATCGTGGTAGTTAGTTTTTGTTATTAGTGCAGGTAATGCACCTAGTAAGAGGGCTAGTAGTAGTACTGTTGGAGTGTAGTATTTAGCAAATTTTGTTATGAATTTTTCTGATTTTGATTTTCTACTACTAGCATTTTCTACTAAGGCTAGTATTTTACTTACGGTGCTTTCTTTAAATTTTTTTGTTACTTTTATTTTAAGTAAACCATTCATGTTTACTACACCACTTAATACTTCACTATTTACTGTTATGTATTTTGGTATGGATTCGCCAGTTAAGGCTACCATGTTTAGGTAACTGGTTCCATCTATTACTATGCCATCTAGGGGGATTTTTTCTCCAGGTTTTACAACTATTGTGTCGCCTATTTTGATTTTATTAGGGTCTACTTTTTTTATTTCGTTATTGATTAAAAGGTTTGCATAGTCCGGTCTTATGTTCATAAGGGATGTTATTTCTTTTTTTGATTTTTCTATAGCATGGTCTTCAATATATTCGCCTATTTGATAAAATAGTATGACGGCTACTGCTTCTTTATATTCGTTTATACATATTGCGCCTATTGTGGCTATTGTCATTAGAAAGTTTTCGTCAAAGAGTTCTCCTTTTATTATGTTTTTTATTGCTTTTTTTATTATGTCTAAAGCTACTAGGATGTAACTTATTATGTATAGTATTAAATTTATTTTTGTGTTATTAAATTTAAAAATTATAGCAATTAAAAATAAGATAAGTGAGGTTATTATTTTTATTTCTTTTTTCATTTAAATCATCCAATCTCTTTTTCTTTATGTTCTATGTGTTCTATTCCTAGTTCTATTACTTTTTTTATGTGTTCATCGTCAAGTGTGTAGTATACTTCTTTTCCATCTTTTCTACATTTTACTATACCATTTTTTCTTAGGGCACTTAGTTGATGTGATATTGAAGATTTACTCATGCTTAGTACGTTTGCTATATCGCATACACACATTTCATTTTTGTCTAGTGCATATAAAATTTTTATTCTTGTAGTTGCGCCTATTATTTTGTAGAAGTCAGCTATTTTAGAAAATAAGCTATTATTTAACATTTCTTTTGATATTTTGTCTACTACGTCTTTGTGTATTACGTTGCAGTCACATATATATTCATTTTTTGACATATGACACCTCTTATATTAGTTGAGCAATTATTCAACTTTAATTATATTATAGTTGAATGTTTATTCACTTGTCAAGAGAATAAAAATAAAAAAGTTACCGTTTGATAACTTTTTATAAATTTAAACTATTTTCGTCTAAAAGAAAATTATATAATCCTATTGTAGTGATACCATTTTCGTCTTTTCTTGCTTTAATATTGTTTCTAACTATAATTATTTTTTTAAATGAATCTTTTATATTATTTAATGAATTAGTTTCTTGTTCTGATTTTTCCATGTTTTCTATTGAAAAGGCTGATTGTATATAGTATTTGTCTTTTCCTTTTGAGGCTATGAAATCAACTTCATAATTTTTTAAGATTCTTTTACCTTTTTTGTCATAATCATAAACATTAACTATTCCTATATCTACCCTGTAGCCTCTTACTTTTAGTTCATTATAAATAATATTTTCCATGACATGATTTTCTTCAACTTGTCTAAAATTTAATCTTGCATTACGAAGGCCTATATCTACAAAATAATACTTGTAAGGCGAGTTTATATACTTTTTTCCTTTTATATCATATCTTTGTACTTTGCTTAATAGAAAAGCATCTTCTAAATATTCAATGTATTTGTTTATTGTTTTATCACTTATTTTATTTCCTTTTGTGTTAGAAAATACTTTTGAAAGTTTTAAAGGATTTGTAAGTGAGCCAATTCCTGAAGAAAGTATATTTAATAGTTCGTCTAGTTCTATTCTATTTTTTATATTATGTCTTTCTATTATGTCTGATATATACACTTTATCAAATAGTCCTTTTAAATAGTCTGCTTTTTGTGAAGAATCTTTGTATGATAGAACTAATGGCATTCCACCATAGTTAAAATAATCATCCCATGCTTCTTCAACTGTTTTATCAGATACCGAAAAAAATTCTTTAAATGATAGTGGGTAAACTTGGATTTCGTCACCACGACCCCTAAATTCGGTAATTATGTCTTTTGATAATAATTTGGAATTACTACCAGTTACGTAAACGTCAACATTTTTGATATGTAGTAAACTGTTTAATACTTCTTCAAATCTGTTTAAGTATTGGATTTCGTCTAAAAATATGTAATATAGATTATCGTCTTTTATACATGATTTTAAAAAGTTTAACATTTCATAAGGATCTCGTAATTTTTCATTTGTTAAATCGTCTAGTGCTACTGCAATTATGTGTGATTTATTAATCCCTTTTTCTATTAAATAATTATAGAATAAATTAAATAGTAAGTATGATTTTCCACTTCTTCTAAGTCCAGTTATAACTTTAATTAATCCATTATTTTCTCTTGCTTTTAGTTGTTCTAAGTAATAATCACGTTTTATTTCCATACAAATTAGCCTCACTTTCTAATAAAATTTTATAATTTATTTTAATTTATGTCAATATTTCCATTCCGAAATTCTTTGCAAATGCAAAAAAATTCGGAATAGAAAAAAACAAACTTTCAATTGTTTGTTTTATTCAAAGAATTTGTTTATTGGTACATCTAGTACTTCACTTATTTTGTATAGATTATATATGCTTATGCCTTGACTAATTTTGTTACTTTCCATTCCACCTATTAATGATACACTTACACCTATTCTTTTAGCTAAATCACTTTGCGTCATGGAATGTTTATTAGCATTATATAAGATTCTATACTTTTTTATATTTTTACCGACTATATTATTTACTATTTTCTCATTTTTCATTTTTAACCCTCATTTATTTTATAAGTTAATGGGCCAGACTGAACTCACTACTTTTCAATTTTAAAGTCCGGCCCATTTATTATTTATTTAATTTTCTGCTAAAGCACATGCATCTGAATTACCAAGTTCCACTACTTTATATGGATTACTTGCGATACCTTCACCAGATAACTGAACACAAGATTTTAGGGAGATTACTGGACGTACAGCAGTCCCAGAAACAGCAGTATAAAGATTGCCTAAATACACATTACTCACTTCTGCTCCACCCAGCGCCATAACATACGAATACTTATCTAATTCTCTTACTATAGACGGAGTCATTGTCCACCAGGATTTTCCTATATCAATTGAATTTGAACCTGTCTCATTTATAAAATAGTAAGCATATGAATTTCTAGATTCATATGGGCTTCCAGCAAATACTATTTCATCTGCAGTCATCAATGCTATTGGCTTATCTAAATCTCCATTTCCTCCTGAAGACTTACTTACACTAAACATATCTTTCTTTCTCTCTTCATCAGCTGAACTAGGATCATTTGGATCATCATTTAAATTTCCGGAGCCATCCACACCACACTTAAATGATGGATGATTTTTTGAATTGTTAGTTTTATTTGTAAAAAATTTGGTGCGTGCGTTGTAATCCATTGCACCACTATTTTTCCATTCTGTTTGTGTGCTTCTGTCATTACAATATATTGCAGTTTTACTTACATATTTATCATATTTTGATTCTAAATTATTTGTATACCATGTTTCTAATTCTGTTTTTATTGGGCTTGGTATTTCATTACCCCTTATTTCTGCTAAAGTATCTCCTTCACTATACATATAACCTACATATGTTGGATGATTTTTTTTAGTATTATATGACATTTGTTCTATGTATGCATCTTGTTTATCTGGTCCAGTTCCAGCATATAAAAGTCGTAATCCTCCATCTTCGTTTGTTCTTATTATTCTCCACCATAGTTCTTGGCCATTTGTGTTAGTCCCAAACTTTAACCAATTTTCTTTTGTATTTCCTGCAAAATAGTATACTTTATTTCCACCCTCTGTCCATTTTCCATCTTCATAATATACTTTACCTTCTGTTACTATGCTATCGTATGGAGCATTATCATCTTCTCTCTTTTTGGCACTTGTATATTTTTTAGTAAATATTTCTAATGCTGTATAACCTTTAAATTTAATATTACATGTTTGTGTTGATGTGACATTACTTACTTTTACTTTTACATTTTCTCCACTTGGTTCTGATGTTATGTTAGCTCCTCCGTCACATGTTAGTGCTAGATTATCACTTTTAAAACCAGAATTTGGTGTTACTATAAATTCAAGTTTTCCATTTTCATATGTTACTTTTGATTGTGGTGCTTGTACTTTTCCGTTTTCTGCTGTTAAAGTTACTGTATAACCATCTTTAAAATCTATTGTGCAGTAGTCTGGTATATGTAATTCTGTTAATGTTAAAGAATTATTGTTGTAGTTCCAAGATGCTTTTGTATCATTTTTACATGTTACTGTGTCTACTATTTTATTTTCTAAAAGCCAACTGAAAGTTTGAGAAGACTCTGGTGTTTCTCCTTTTAATGTATAAGCTACTAGGTTTATGTCACTTCTATCTGTTATTACATATGGATCTGTTATTGTTCCACTTCCTGCTACTTTTACATCTGTTTGTAGGTATACACTTGGTCTTAATCCTGATGTTGTTTCATTTGTTGTTTCTTCTATTCCTGTTTGTTTTATATTTTTTATATTATTATTTTCTATTGCAAAGTATGGATTTGTTGCTACTAAGTA